>CAZKYZ010000176.1:0-7772 GCA_964557055.1 uncultured Desulfobacterales bacterium | reverse complement strand
GACTTTACCGCGGGTGAGTATAAGGATCTTGTCTGTTTTACGCCATGTTTTTTACTCTCCGACTTTTGCAACGTCAGGGTTTATTGTCATTTCTTTGCAGGAACCGCCGTATTGGTTCCTGTCGGTGATTTGTGTCGCCCCAAGGGAAAATGGTTCAAAATGCAGGCAAGGAATACAAGACAAAACCATCACCGCTTGCAACACCGCAAACGAATTGGCGGAAAGTATCGGTCACAGTAAAAAATTTGATGCCCGATTACAAGTATCAATGGCGTTTCGCCGTTTCATGCAAACCGTTATGTCTGATTTTTCTGAACCTTTTCTATCCACAGCGACACAAATTGTCAATGCTGCGAAATCATGGTAGGATTAATTCTGCCTGAGCGAACCATTTTTACGCTGCAGCATCATTCCGTTCATATTTTGTGCGTATTCAACGGCAACAACCACAGCCCGAGGAGGAAAAAAATGAACATCCGTATTGTGGCGCTACCCTTTGCGTTGGCCTTTGCCATTTTTGGTTCGTCAGCCGTCTCCCTTGCCGATGACCTCTGTCCGCAGGGGCGTGAAGTTTCCACCCAGCAGGAGCAGTATTGCCTCGTCGAAAAAGACGGTAAAGAGGTAAAAAATGGCATTTACAAGGAATTTTATTCCAACGGCAACAAGAAAACGCTCGGTGAATATGCTTATGGGGAAAAATCCGGTGCCTGGACCTTCTGGAACGACAAGGGGCAAAAAGTTCTCGAGGAAGGTTATCAAAACGGCCTGAAACAAGGTTCTATCCAAAAATGGTATGCTAACGGCCAGCTCGCCTTTTCGGGACAGTACGAGAACGACAAACCGGTGGGAGAGCGCCTGGAATGGTATATGAACGGCAATAAGATGGCCGAGAACATCTATTCCCGAAAGGGAGACGATATTCTTGCCGTCCGGAAAACCTGGTACGAAGGCGGTCAGGAACAGTCATTGGCCGAATATATCAACGGCAAGCTGGACGGTATGGAAAAACGGTGGCACAAAGATGGCCGAGTTAAAAGTGAGATCGAATATAAAAACGGCCAAAAAAACGGCCTCTGCCGGGAATCCTACCCCAACGGCAACCAGCAATCCGTAAATCATTACATCATGGGGAAAAAAGATGGGTCCTCCATCGAGTGGTATGACAATGGCCAGAAAAAATCGGAAGGCGCCTGGAAAAACGGTATGGACGGGAAGTGGACCTACTGGGAAAAAGACGGAACAGTTCGAGAAGAGGTCACCTATAAGGAAGGAAAAAAGATATAGAAGTGTAGAAGCCATCTCAAAAAAGTCTTTTGGCCCAATATCTTTGTTGGGCGCTTGTTTCAACTCCTCGAAATACAGCAGTATTCCTCCGGGTTAAAACGCGCGTCCGCCTCGATCTTGAACCAAAATCCGTTTTTTGAGACGGCTTCTAAATCTCATCTGTGTTCCAATGAAAATGGTGTTGCCTTAATCGACATTTCTGTTGTTGCCATTGGTGACACGCATTTGTTATAGATAGTGCCCATCGTCGAAGGATGCAGATACCACTGCTGTCATCGCAATTGTTATGCCCAACGGAGGTTGTCATTATGCCGGACAAAAAAAAACTGGAAATCTTAAAAAGTGCGTTGCTGCTCGAAATCCGTGGCAAGGCCTTTTATCAAAAAGCAGCGGAAACCGCGAAAAATGAATCCGTCAAACAGTTTTTTGAAGCGATGGTCGCGGAGGAGGAAAGCCATGTAAAACTGCTTTCCGAACAATACAAAGAAGTGCGCACAAAAGGGAACCTGGTGCCCCAAAATTTTCCGGCTTCCCCGGCAAACATTGCCGACAAGGTGTTAAGCAGTGAGCTGAAAAAACATATCCAGGCGGCCGGTTTCGAGGCAGCCGCCATATCGGCAGCCATGGGCATGGAGGAACGGGCCATTAAATTGTACGCCACACGGGCAGCCGAAACGAGCGATCCGGATGAGAAAAAACTTTACCGGTGGCTGGCGGATTGGGAAACCAACCATCTGGAATTGTTGGCCGAACTGGAAAAAGACGTTACCGAAGCCATCTGGAACGACAACAGCTTCTGGCCGTTTTAATGACGGTTCCGTAAAAAGTCCGATATCCGCGTTACGCGTATCCCTCCTCATTGCGGCGTACCATAAGTACACCTCATTCCTCGGGATTCGCAAGCCGTATCTCGAACATTTTACGAAACCGTCTGAAACATGACTTTTTACAAGTCCATCTTTAATACAGGCCGGTTTTATTTCATCTGGTCCCGTACGATCTTGGCAATCAGCAGGAGTGTGGGGAACAGGTGGAAAAAAAGGTCGAAAATATCAATGGGCCGGGTCAGGACCCCTTTTTTCAGCATGATCAATTTCTCGACAACATGCGGCACGGGCTTTACTGGGGCCAGCAGCATCAGGACGGCTGCAGCAATCAGCACAATATACGGTATCTGATCCAGTAGTTTCAACATGGCTGCTTTCCTGTCCGGTCCGTTTTCGCTTCAGAAATGAATGCTACACATGCCCTTCTTCGGGAACAATACAGATAAACCGGAACAGTCCGGCACCTGTGTTGCGGTACTGGTGCTCTTTTCCGGCCGGTACATAGGCGTATGAGCCGGTTTCCACAGGCGTCTCTTCTCCATCCAGATAAAGAACGCCGCTGCCCTCGATCATGTAATTGATGTGGGGCCAGTCGTGAATGTGTCTCGGGGAAAACCCATCTTTTCCCACCTCAATAATCCGCATCACGTACCCCGCCCACCCCTTCTCGGGAGAGATCAGCACCTTCATGGCGGCATTTTTGGCTCCGGGGTGTTCCACCGAACGACTCGATACTTCTTTTTCGTTTCCAATAATCATCGTATTATCCCCGCTTAATGGTCGCTTTATCTTTCAGTCAAAATAACCATTATAGAAGTGGTTGACAACCATTAATCGATTTTTCTGTAGCGGTATTTATAGTGGTTGGCAAAAAAACGTTCCGTATTTGAAAATTTATTGGTAAAAGCGATGATGAGGGCTGTACAAGGCGGCTCGTTTGTTTACAGTCACTTATACCAGCCTTCCATTTTGAGTATGAATTCACAAAAACGGTATCACCACACTGGATCCAGGTAGGGAGTATGCCATGACAACCGACAACCGCCGGCAGGAACGTTCCGCCTTAACCGTCGCCACCGTAACGTCCTTTATGGGGCCGTTCATGATCTCCTCGGTGAATATCGCCCTGCCTGCCATTCAAAAGGAGTTTGCGGCAACAGCCGTAACCTTGAGCTGGATCGCCACTTCCTATCTCCTGGCGACAGCCGTCTTTTTGGTGCCCATGGGCCGGATCGGCGACATCTATGGACGCAAAAAAGTTTTCGCCTGGGGCCTTTGCGTGTTCACCCTGTCGGCCTTTTTGTCGGCCTTCGTCGGATCCGTTCGGGAGCTCATTCTGCTGCGGGTGCTTCAAGGGGCCGGCGCAGCAATGGTCGTTACCACCGGTATGGCCATCCTCACGTCTGTTTTTCCTCCGGCCCGGCGGGGAAAGGCCATCGGCATATACGTATCTGCGGTCTATATCGGCCTGTCCGTGGGCCCCTTTGCCGGCGGATTGCTGACGCAGCATCTGGGGTGGCGCAGCATTTTTCTCTGCGTAACCCCCATCGGGCTGTTTTCCGTTTTGATTACCCTGAAATTCCTTCGCGGGGAATGGGCCGATGCAAAAGGAGAGAAACTCGACCTTGTCGGAAGCGTCCTGTACGGAATCACACTGATCCTTTTGGTTTACGGTGCTACCCGCCTGCAGGAGCCGTATGCCATCGCTCTGATCCTTTCCGGCATGGCGGGCTTTGCCGCTTTCATCTGGTGGGAAGGCCGCATCAGCAGCCCGGTTTTAGAAGTGCGCCTCTTTACCGAAAATCGTCTGTTCACATTTTCCAGTTTTGCCGCTCTGATCAATTACTCCGCAACGTTTGCTGTCACTTTTCTGTTGAGTCTCTACCTGCAGTACATCAAAGGTATGCCCCCCCAGAGCGCCGGTATGCTGCTCATTGCCCAGCCCGTTTGTATGGCGGTCTTCTCGCCCGTCGCTGGGAAACTGTCGGACAAAATCGAACCGCGGCTGATCGCTTCTTCCGGTATGGCCCTTACCATGATCAGCCTTCTCCTCCTCGTTTTCATCGGCGCGGAAACGTCCCTGTACCGAATATTCGCCACCCTGATGCTACTGGGCATCGGGTTCGCCCTGTTTTCCTCTCCCAACATGAACGCCATCATGAGCTCTGTTCAGAAAAAGCACTACGGCATCGCTTCGGGAACCGTTGCCACCATGCGGCTTTTGGGACAGATGACCAGCATGGCCATCGCAACGGTGGTATTCTCATTTCTCATTGGAGAAAAAAAGATCACCGTGCAGAACTACGACCTTTTCATGCAAAGCGCACGCCTTTGTTTTATCATTTCATCCGGCATGTGTTTTGTGGGTATCTTTTTTTCACTGCTCCGAGGAGAACTGCGGGGAGAGCAGAAAAAATAACCCGTAAGTGCTTCTAATCAAACCCGAAAAGAACGCTCTGCATAATTCGGTTGACAGTAACGATTTGTTCGGCGGTAAAATACCCCCCCCTGATTCTATGGTATTTACGGCGATACTGCCGGGCATGTTCTTCCGACCGGAAGAAAACGCTCTGCTTTCAAAACGATTCGATGATGCTCGGTTGCGCCAACGAGTGTACATCCACCTCCGGAACAAAAATAAAGGGTTTGTCTGCGGTACCCCGCATCTGACAACTCATATTGCTGTCGATTTCGATTTCCATCGACTGCGAACAGTGGGCACATTCCGTATGAACGACAACAACCAGCGGTTTCCCGCGTAGGCGCCCCTGCACGAAGGGCGTTGCGAATGCATCCACCGCTCAGGCGGCATAGATTTCCTCGCCGCTGTCGAATGTCACCCGGTGGGGTGTTTTTTCCACCGTTACGGGATAGGCCCATATGACGGCACCTTCACCATCCCGGAACAGAAAGGTCATGTGCTTTTCCAGGTCATCCAGCAATTCGATTGCCCGTTCCATGGACAGGCCCAGCGCTGCTGCAATTCGCCCGGGCTGCAACGGCTGGCCGGTCAACGGAAGTTCTTGAACCACGAAATGGTGCACCCTGCGATGGTCGCCGGACATGAATCCCATTCTTTTTTGAGCCTGCCGCTTGGCCCGTTCGACCTGTTTCTTCCACAAAGACGGCGGCACCTGGATCATAAACCGGCAGAAACCCGCCATAAGACTATTTTGCATTTGTTTGCCTCCCCAATAATTGACGTTAAAAAAAATCTCTTTCCCGCGAATGTGAATTCAACGCGTCCCCTGCTCCAGCTCAATTTCTTTCAACCCGGACACAGCTAACGAATCCTGAAGTTCTTTCCACGACGCGAACGCTTTATGCCGTATCGACACTTTTTCCCGCAAGGACGACCGATAGTAGACATTGGTAATGGTTGCCGATACCACCGGCGCCCCCGTCCGGCTCTGGAAGATGTTCTGAAACATGGAAACGCTGCTGTTCCCGGTTCCGGCAATAGCGGTTTCAATACGCAAAACATCTCCCAACCGGGCCTCTTTGCGGTAGGCAATGTCGATCCGGACGACGGCGTGCCGGATATCGGCCGCATGCAGATCGAGAGCCACCCCGGGTATGTCTTCGAAATACTGCCAGCGTGCCTCTTCCAGCAGCTCAAGATAGCGGGCATGATGGACATGACCAAAGCAGTCTGTGTGAAAAGATCGAATCGTAATGTCAGTTGTCGACATGGCAGCGGCACCTCTTTTGTTGATTTGGTGTTTCACCCATATTATGCTGGAACATCGTAACCGGATCGGCCGGTCCCTGCTTGGTATTTAACGCATATTTTTTGTTCGAACGCGCAGAATATGGAAAACCTTGACCCCCGAAAAATAGTCACATCAGCGGACATGGCCCGCCTGCTGCTTCAATATGCCGAAACAGTTGGAATGGACATGGGCGTACTGGAAGGTGCTGCCGGGATTAACAGGTTCGATCTGGGGTGCCGGATACCACTTTCGATCTTCCACCGCATCTGGGACATAATTCAGAAAAATACGGATGATCCGGATTTTGGTCTTCATCTTGGGGAGGCTTTTGCCGGCTTTTCCGAAGGCCATATCCTGTTTTCCGTGATGCGCAACAGCCCCACCATCGAGGCGGCCTTGAATAAATTCTTCCGTTATCACAGCCTCATGGCGGATATATTGCGGCCCCGGATGGTATACCGGCCCCAAAAGGTAATCCTTCTACTGGAAAGGGTCTATCCCGAACTGCCCATCAACCGGCATCATGTTGAGGCTACCCTTGCCATGCTGGCATCCACTTTGAAACGGCTCTCCAACAGCTGCATCGTTCCCCTGGAAGTCGATTTTCAGCACCCCCACCCGAAACAGGTAGCGGAACACAGCCGAATCTTTTCGGCACCCCTGCGTTTCGGACAGAACCGGGATGCGTTTGCGGTATCAAAGGAAGACATCACGCGCCCCATTCTTATGGCAAACCCGGATTTCCTGGATGCCCACGAAAAACTGGCCCGAACGTTGATGAAACAGATCGGAACGCCCGAGACCTTCGCCGACAAAACACGGCATGCCATTCAACAGGCCATGTCCCATGGGGACCCTGCCCTTCTGGAAATCATTTCGCGGAAGTTGGCCCTCAGCAAACGGTCTCTTCAGGACCGTCTCAAAAACGAAGGCACCGGTTTTCGGAAACTGCTGGATGAGGCCCGCCGGAAACTGGCCGGCATCTATCTCAAGGATACGGATACGTCCGTCTGTGATGTCGCTTTCCTATTGGGGTTTTCGGATCAGAGCGCTTTTAACCATGCTTTCAAGCGCTGGAACGGGGTCAGCCCCCGGCAGTACCGTGAACAACCAACAAACGATTAGCGCATAGGTGGATCATCTGTCGTTCGGATAGGGGTGTAGAATGTCGCGTAGTAACGCCTGCCGGTCAAACCTGCCGGTTGCCGTATTTATTGTAGTGGATCTTTTCAAATAACAGCGTATCAAACGAGTGCCCGGGCTTTCTTTCCTGCGGGTATCCGATGGCCACAAAAGAAGCAACCTGTAAATGGGCGGAAATGCCCAGGACCTCTTTCACGTATTCATCCGAGGTTCGCCCGTCTGCATGCGACCGTTTCCGGATCTGTATCCAGCAGCTGCAAAGGCCCATGGATTCAGCCGCCAGCTGGATAAAAATGGCGGCAATGGAGGCATCTTCAACCCAGACATCGCATTTTTCGGGATCGGCACAAACCACGATTCCGAGGGGCGCATTTTTCAAAAATCCCGCCCCGTGCGGTTTGGCTCCGGCGAGCGTTTCCAGTAATTTTTTATCGGTTACCACAACAAATTCCCAGGGGTTGAACCCCCTGGACGAAGGCGCTCGCAAAGCTGCCTCCAGCAGGGTGGCAACCTTCTCTTTTTCCACCGGCTCCGATCGGTATTGCCGGATACTTCTTCGCTTTTGAATCAGTTCCATGAACATACGGCTATCCTGTTTTTAGTTGACCTTAACGTTACAAAAGTCGGAGAGCTTCAGAGCTGCGGCGCCGAGGGAGAAGCCGTATCTGTTCTAAAGCGGTTGTTCAAAAAGGTTCCGCTTTTGGAACGTTTTTGTCTACAGCCACTTATACCATTCCTTGTTCACCGCTGTTTTTTAATAGGTGGTGTACTGCGATCCCTTGGCAACAAAGGATCGCGCTCTCCG
>CAZKYZ010000175.1:0-7803 GCA_964557055.1 uncultured Desulfobacterales bacterium | reverse complement strand
ACGACTACCATGCGATGGTTCATGCAGCCAACGTCCTCCAAGCAGTTTAGGGCCGATACATCGGTATGGACCTGCACGTTTTCGAAGCCCGCGCGGGCAACCAGCGTTGCCAGATTGTTTGCGTCGTAGAGACGGATGCAGTAAGTTTTATCCCGGATCATCCCCCGACCTTTGCTCAGCACCATTTCCCGGGCGCAGACCATACCGTCTTTAACTTCCCGCTGTCGGCAAACGACCACGTCATCGCCGATTTCGTGCCAGGCCCGCGGGGCGATTTTCGTATGTGCGGCTGTCCCATCGGCTACGTCCAGCAGCAGCCAGCCCCCCGACTTGAGGAGGCGTCGGCTCTCCCGCAGGATGCGCAGGTCTGCATCCGGTTCCGGGATATAGCCCAAAGAGTTTCCCAGGATGAGTACGTGATCGTAGGCCTTGGAGGCCAACGTGGTGTGGCGGGCATCTCCCTGCACCAACTGGACGGGATAGCCCTTGCCGGCGGCATTTTGAGCGCCAATGTCGAGTAGCGGTTGCGAATAGTCGAGCACCGTGCAGCTGCGGAAACCGCGTTGGCAGAGTTCCAGGGTATGCCGCCCGTGACCACCGCACAGATCGAGGATGTGATCGTGAAATTGCATGGGAACCAGTGAAATGAAGATTTCGACCTCCTGCCGCGTGATTTCTTCGTCACCGACACTGCGGGCATCGGTTAGCAGGTAGACTTCATCGAACAGGGTTTTCCACCAGTCGGGGTCAACGTCGATGGTCATAGTTCCTCCAGGTGCGCACCGAAACCGAACAGACCGTCCGCCGCGAAAATGGCCGGACCGCCATGCCAGGGCTGCAGGCGCGCGATTTCCAGTTCTTCCTCTTCGATATCGATGTAGGCATCCAGTTCGCCGGCATGCCACATCTGCTCCAGTTTGATACTGTCATTCCATATTGCCCTGCAGTATATTTGCAGTTCGGCCAGTTGCTGGGTTGTAATGATACGGGGCCGCAAGGCAATCTTGATGGGCCCCAGAAGGTAGGTGAATTTTTTCTCCAGGGCCAAAGCTTTTTGCGCGTCTTCGATGGCCAGCAGGTCGCCATAATTCATCTGTGTGATGGTGTCGTTGATGCGATCGACGGCCTCGCGTACCGTCATGGGGGATTTCAAAATGGTCAGAGGCTGCACACCGCCGCCGCTGCCCACATTGGTGGGCACGTCCCCAAACCGGCATAAAAAGCCGAAGACCTGGCCGGGGCCGATCAGGCAGCGGAAGTCCGTCTGGCGATTCTTGAGAACGATGCGTCCCTGTTTGCGATCGATTTCCGGCATGGCTTCCCCCCACAGGCTCAGGGCGACTTTTTCCTGAACGATGTATTCGCCTTTAGCAAGGGCTGTTTCAATGGCATCGTCCCCATCCTGGCCGGCTGAACCAACTTTTACGCCGATCCCGGAATAGCCGCGTTCGGGTTTAAGCACCATGTTCTCCCAGTTCTGCCGGGTCCATTTTATCAGATCTTCAATCGTCTCACCGCCGGGGCCGGTGGTCCGGCGGGCGTAAAAACGGCGGGTCCAGGGGGTTCGGCGCACGGTTTCCGGATCAAAGCGCACGGATTGCGGTCCGGTGATAACTTCAAACATGCTTTTCACATTGATCGGCTCAGTGCCGCGGGGATTGAGTATGCGATTTTCCCGGATGGCTTGGTAGAGCGGTGTCAGGTCGTGCTTACGGTGCAGCTTGAGGAAAACATCGTTGTTGAAATCCATGAATATCAGCGATACCGGGCGCCCATGGTGGCAGACGCGTCCGTTTTGCAGCTCGAACTCATGGGGGGCGGCAAGGATGCCGGTAATGCTTTCCACGGCGTCCAGTCGTCGGGCCAGATTGATGTTCTCGGTAACGTCGGCCAGGGTTTCCTCCTCGGCTACCACGGCTATCAGGCCAGGATTGGCACCTTCCCTGCGGCGATGGACCGACAGAAGCATCTCGGCGAAACTCACGACGGGATAGAGCATCGGGTGATCGAAATCCAGCTCGATCCCGGTGGGTTTGACTGTGTTGATCTTGTGCCATACCATCTTGGCAATTTCCTGGGTCATGCGCTGATAGTCCCATCCTCCGGGGCTGCCGAGATTCCATTCCGAATGATAGCCGAGAAAACTGGACACGATTAACCTCCTTGCTGCAGCAATTGCTCCAAATGATTAAAATCGATTTCCCCCTGCGCCAGAACCCGCCGGGCGAATTCAACCGGATCCTTTCCCTTATGACCAAAAATGTCGTACAACTGGCAGAAACGGCGCCGTCCTATGGTGTATGACAGTTGGTATCCCGGTTTCAAACTATATCGTCGGACCATGGCTTTGGCTTGGCGGAGGCTCATTCCCTGTGAAGCCAGGAAAGCAGCGGCTTCATCGAGCGTTTGACGGCGCATGTGGATGCTAAAATCGACCTGCCCGCGCATGGCGCGCCAGAAACGACGCTTGGCCATCAGCATATGGTTGATGGGACCGTAGAAAAATCCCGTTTTGAACATGAGTTCTTCCGAAAAACTGGCCCAGCCTTCGTAAAAAATCGGGAACTCGATTTGCCTCCGGATCGGTCTCTCATGGCGCCAGCGGCTTGTGTCCAGAAGGTGATGGCCGGGATAGGTTTCATGGGCCGCCAGCAGTTGATAATCCACCGGAAGCGGTGCCCCTTTGCCGATCTCCAGAATAAAAAACGTGCCGCCCCGGGGTGGATGGACGGGTGGCATGCTGTAAGCGGCGTTGCTGCGCACCGGCCGCATGTAATCCGGAATCCCTGCGACCATGACCGGGCATTGGTGTACCAGGTCAGTCGTGATCAATCCCAGCGCTGAACAGTGCCGGGCCAGTTCGGATATGGTGTTTTGGTATATCTCGCGTGCACCGCCCGGCGGCATTGGCGGGAGGGGTTGACTGCCGAGGACTGTCTGCCATGGACGGCCGGGTGCGATGGATGCGGCGGATTGGGTCAGGATCGACCGGGTTTCCGAAATTTCCGATTCCAACTCGCGAGCGATGTCGTCCGGTTTAAGCAGGCACCTCATGTGATCAAAGGCAATGCGTTCATAGAGTTCGACTGGCAGCAGGAAGTCTTCACGAATGGGTGCTTGCCGGAGACAAGCGGTCAACCGGTGAAAAGCGGCATTGATGGGCGTGAGGCAATCTTCCGGCAGGGAAAGTGAATTCAGCCATTTTTGCTGCTTTATCAACATTTCGATCCCCAGATCGCGGAACAGCCGCGGGACAAGATTCAGGTTACGTCCGGCCTGATCGAGAAATGAGGGAAGATGCTGCAGACGGGCCATCAGCGCCTGTGACCCGGTTTCAAAAGCTTCCGCCAATCCGATGCCGACAATGGTGAGGGAAAAAGTCGGTTGGGTTTCGTACACCCTGGCAAGTGCGAGTTGATCGTGAAGCGTCCGGACGACGCGGTGCAGCATGTCCGCATCGATGGCCTGAGCCGACGATAATGGTGAGGACAGGTGATGGTCGAGTTCGCGTTCCCATTGGGTTAGCTGGTCGATGACTCTCGCCATGGCTGCTGCGGAGAAGTCATCCCAGCGGGACCAATCGAAGGCCTTGACCCTGGCCTGGGGGAAAAAATGAAATTCATCGCTGGCCATGCAGATCGGAAACTGCGCTGCCAATGATTCGAATATGTCGTCAGCAACAAGCGACAGTTCTTTGTGGACACTGTTTTCAACGTCTTGATCAGGCATTTGAAAAGGTCGGAAGAGACTATATGTACCGTTAATGGATACCTTTTTATATCAAAGAATTGAAACGATGTCTATGCATTGCGGTAAACAGAAAGCAGCCAAGCA
The DNA here is from genome assembly GCA_964557055.1 of uncultured Desulfobacterales bacterium. Classification (GTDB taxonomy): domain Bacteria; phylum Desulfobacterota; class Desulfobacteria; order Desulfobacterales; family CAZKYZ01; genus CAZKYZ01. The sequence continues at coordinate 3,969 of CAZKYZ010000175.1, read as the reverse complement.
TGGTCCGGTTTAAAACGGCGCTATTCACTACTATTCCCGGTATCGCGTACACCTGAACCCTCCCGATTGCAAAAAAAATACAGAGCTTCAATGAGGCTCCGCCTGATTCGACTTCCGTTGTCATGCTGTCTTGAATATATCCTGCCGAAAGCGCGGTAAAACGGTGGCGGATGTTCCGCACAGAATCGCCCATGAGTTTGAAATATTGTGGGGCAACATGATCAGGGGCAGCGGTTGATGACCTATGAAGTCGCTGCGGCTTTCTCCGGTGTTTCCTCTCCTTCTGAAAAAGCGGTTGTCGCCAGGGCGGCATTTTTAACCGCCTGAATTTTTCGGTATATTTCTGAATATGGCTTCTCTTGACCATCTACCGTAAGGAGATCATTTTTAATGGATATACCGAAAAGGCGCTCATTCTCCTCCAGGTAGGGCAGGATCAGTTCCCAATCTGCGGGGGTCAGGCTGACAAATTCTCCGCCATTCAACTGCTCCCCCACCAGCGTTCTGTGTGGATCTCTAACATAAATGGCCCCGCCCGAAGCAAGTGAAAAAAGGTTGGAGCCGGGGTAGGGTGTCGGCAGGCCGGCCATGGCACCGTTTTCATTAAAGACCATACCGTTCAGGATGACAAACCCGCCGCCGTTCAGGGGGTCTCCGGCCATGAACGATTCAGCCAGGTAATCGAGGCAGGTGCCGTTGATAATGACCCGGGGATGACCGGTACCGTTGATGAGCGGTCGTCCTGCGGCATTGCCCATGATATAGACGTCACCTCCTTTGGCGCCGTACATAAAGGTCTGCCCCACATCCCCATGGATAACGAGTTTGCCGCGCTTCATGATCTGGCCGAGCTGGTCCTGGGCATTGCCGTGAACCTGGATTTCCATGCCGTCGATTCCGGAAGCCAGGTAGTCTCCGGAGCTGTCATAAACGTCGATCCGGACACCATCCGTCTTTTGGCCGAATCCGCAGCCGGTAAAGCGCTGGCCTTTATAGCCATAGCAGATAAACTTTTTCCAACCGAGCCGGTAGGCCTTGTTCATGAGCCGCGAATCACAATTGCGCCCCTCGGGTTCAAAATTCCGGGCATTTAATACCAGGATTTTTTCACCGGCCTGCGGGGCCCGGAGGTCGGCGCGTGTTTCAAAGTCAATATACCTGTAGTAACTTTTAGAAGGGCTGTTAAACTCAGGGGATGCGTCAAAAATTTCCGATATGCTGTTGCGTATCATGTTCAGCACAGCGCCCCGTTTTTTTTGTCCCGTGGCAAGAAAACGGTCATTGAGGTGCGCCAAAAGTGCTATGGCACAGGTTTTCAGGTCATCGCTCTTTTCGGAAGCAACAACCATTTCCCGACACAGGTGATTCAGATCTGAAAAACTCCATTCGGCCAGGGAGCTTGCACAAGACTGCTTGAATTCATCAAGCCCATCTTTACCAAGGCCCTTTGCCACGGATTGTGAGATATGCGCCGCGATAGCTGATGCCGGCAATTCAATAGTTGTGGCGCAGCCGACCTGGCCGTCAGACGTTTTGACGATGTCGCCGAATTTGTTGGCGGTCACCAGGACTTTACTGCCGTCGCCTTTGCCGGCGTCTTTTACGGTAAAGGAAAAGGCCCCGCCGTCAGAGGAACTGCCGCCGCGGGCATTCCAGTATTTGTCGGCTACGGGGCAAAAACGGCTGTCCTCGGCCGCCAGGTTTTGCAGGGTAGCGTCAATGGCCTGTTTTTCGGAACAGACGAGACCGATCTGGACTTCTTCTCTTTCCAGCAACGCGAACACCTGTGGACGCAGCATGGCGGTGTCGGTAATACCCAGCAGCTGGTAAAAATTGTTATAGGGATCATTGCGGGCAATAATAAAAAACCAGGGACCATCCGGTGAACCCGACATATGCTGGGACTGCAGATATCGGTAGGGATGCTGTTTTTCGGGCGGCAGGCTGTCAAAATCATACTCCGAAGTCGGTGCCAGCGCTTCTATGATATATTCCATAGGGTATTCGAAGGTACGGTTGTAAAGATCCAGCAGCAGCACCGAAACTTCCGTGTCCGTGAGGAACTGCGGATAAATGTTGTGCTGGCGCAGGTATTCGCTTACGGAATGATAATTGGCGAAATCACCGTTGTGTACGAGAGCTTCATGCATACCGGAAAACGGGTGGGCCCCGCCCGGATGCCAGAGCCTGCCGCGGGTGGGGTAACGCTGGTGGGCAATCCAGCCGTGAGCCCGGAAGTCTTCAAGGCAATAATACTGGGTGACCTGTTCGGCATAGCCCACTATTTTCAAGATCATGACGTTGCGGCCGTGGGACATTACAAACGCCTGTTTTTCGCCCAGGGAGGCATAGTACTTCTGGTTCAGGCGAATCGTGTTCTGGAACATAAATTCGTCTTCAGCCTTGCGCGCATCGAGGTCGCCAAGACCGGTCTCGTCAATGAACCGCGCCAGCGCATCTTTTTTGACACGCACAAAATAGCGCCAGACGTCTGGCGGTTTCACTTCCAGCCCGATGTCGCGGTAATCGTCAATCATCGGGATAACTTCCGCTTTGTGGATGTCCATCAGCGGAGCGATGCATGTAGCTTCCACATCCGGTCGCGATGCAGGATCTATATAGGCGACCTGCAGGAGGTAGTGGTCATCGAGGATTTCCTGGGTTACACCGAGGTCTGCGGCCGATAGGCCCACGGCGGCGATGCCGCCGCCCTTGCCGTTGCCGCGGTTGTGCATCTGGACAGACGGTTCATAAATGTGGCGGCCCCTCACGGGAATGGATGAGATAAAACCAGTTACGCCGCAGCCGCCTTCTTCATCACATTTGTTGACGGGCACATCAATGTGCGGCAACGCTGCCCGGGAGGCCAGAATTCTATCGATGGTTTCAACGGAATTACGTTTCATTACGGTATATTTTCCTTCGTTACGGATACAATTAGGGCGAATGTTAAATGGTCATTTTATAATCGGGTGCCGGCTGGTATTTGGCGCGCTCTTCTTCTTCCAGGTAGTCGAGGTGCACCAGGAGATCGCTGCGGCCGACCAGTTCCCTGATGCTGCGCATGCCGAAACCTCTCAGGGTTTCACACCACTGTTTGCGCCAGGCCATGTACATATTGACGATTCGCTGTTCGGCATACTCCTCGGAAATCATGTATCCCAGTTCAGGATCGGTGGATGCAATCCCCCGCGCACATCCCCGGCCGCTTTCGCAATTGCCGCAGCGCACACACTCAACCGCAACAATTTCAGCGGTTCCGATGACAACCCCGTCTGCACCCAGCGCAATCGCTTTAAGGACATCCATGGCGTTTCTGATCCCCCCGCTGGCGATCAGACACATTTTGTCGCGGGCATCCTCTTCCACCAGGAATTTGTGGACCTTGGGTATCGCGTATTCTATGGGCATGGCGATATTTTTCTTGGCGATGTCCGGTGCCGCGCCAGTCCCGCCGTAACTTCCGTCTATGTGGATGATGTGGGCTCCGGCGTAATAGGCCCCCACGGCAACCATATCAACATCGGTGGGGGTGGAAACCTTGACGGAGCAAAGCACCTGGGTGTTGATCTCTTTCATCCAGTCCACGTGCTTCTTATGATCCTCCACCGAGTAGACACTGTGAAACGGAAAGGGTGAAAACAGAGAACTTCCGACCACGGTTTCCCGCATGGCGGCCACGGCCGCGGTCACTTTTTCTCCTAGCAGGTGACCGCCCAGGCCGGGTTTGGCGCCCTGCGCGTATTTGAACTCCATAATCGGACACTGCTGAATGGTCTCCTCGCGCACACCGAAAAGACCGGTAGCCACCTGGGTAATGACATGCTCCTTGTAGGGAAGCAGTTCCGGGGGGTAGCCGCCCTCACCGGTACAGGTCATGGTGTTGAGACGTTTGGCAGCCCGGGCCCGGCCGACCATTACGGGAAGGGCTGTGGACCCGTAAGACATACCGCCGCCATAGCAGGGGAT
>CAZKYZ010000174.1:0-7840 GCA_964557055.1 uncultured Desulfobacterales bacterium | reverse complement strand
GAGTAGGGCCCCACCAGGAGATCCACCTTGTCCTGCTCAATCAGCTTCCGGTAGCGTTATTTTCGAAAATCGCTAATTATTTGAAAATATATATAAATAATTATTTTTGAACGGCTATTGAGTTGGCATGCCCGTTGCTCTTCTAATATACAAAAACAACACAGGCTGGCCGCCTGCCGCAAAACAAGCAATTATATGGCTGAAACGATATTTTTTAATCCCGCAAAACAGGAGATAGGCAGATGCCCAAAAAACCCTTAAGAAAAATTTTGGTGGCAGTAGACGGCTCGAAGCGCTCCAAACTTACCATTAAATATATATGCGAACATTTGGGATTTCTGGATGCTTCCTTTGTTCTGTTTCATGTGTTCAGCGCTATACCGGAAAGTTACTGGGATCTGGGAAAAGAGCCCAAAAGTGTTCGGGTGACATCTTCCGTACGTGCCTGGCAGGCCGATCAGAAACGCCAGATCGATGCCTTTATGCAGCAATGCGTGGAAACGCTGCAACTGGGCGGGTTCCCCAAAGCACATGTAAAAATCAAGATCAAAAAACGCTCAAAAGGCGTGGCCCGAGACATTATCGGCGAAGCTCGCAACGGCGGGTATGATGCTGTTATTATCCGCAGGCGGGGGATGCATATCCTGCCGGAGATCATCATGGGCAGTGTCGCTTCGAAATTGATTCAGAAACTGTCGTTTGTTCCGGTAATTGTGGCCGGCCTGAAAGACTGCACCGGCAGGGTTCTAATCGCCTTTGACGGGTCTACGGATGCCATGCGAGCTGTTCGGTTCGTAGGGGATATTCTGAAAGACACCCCCGGCCGGGTCACCCTTTTCTACGCCATCCGTGCAGCGGGCGCAGGAGGGCATGACTTTTTATTCAGCTCCCCGGAGTATATGGATGCCGCCCGGGCTGCCATCGATATCCATTTCGATGCCGCTGTCGCCCGACTGCGTTCCTGCGGTATGGCCCCCGAAGCCATCACAACCCGCATTGCCGAAAATGTAGATAGCCGGGCGCTGGCGATCCGCAGGGAAGCGGAAGAGGGGGAATATGGAACGATAGTAGTGGGCCGCCGGGGGATGTCGCGGGTCAGGGACTTTTTTATGGGAAGGGTCAGCAACAAGATTCTCAATGGTGCCAGGGAACATGCCGTCTGGGTAATCACCTGACAGGGCGCGATCGTTTTACGGTAATGGATAGGTGGCAAAGGGTCGGCATGGCGCTGCCCAGCGCCTGACAGGAAGAGAGGTGTTTGATGGGTATTTACAATCTGGACAGGATTTTTTCCCCGAAGTCCATAGCCGTGTTCGGAGCCAGCGAAAGACAGGGCGCCATCGGAACGGCGGTAATGAACAACCTTATTCGCGACAACGGATATGCGGGAACCGTAATCCCCATAAACGGCCGCTACCGCAAGGTTGCAGGCCTTGACTGTTTTGCTTCACTGGACGACCTGCAACAGACGGTCGACCTGGCCGTTATCGCGACCCCTATCGCGACGGTGCCCGATATCGTGCAAAGCTGTTCGCAAAAAGGTCTTGCGGGCGCCGTCATCATTTCATCGGGGGGAAAGGAGATCGGCGCAACCGGTCGCGGTATGGAACAGCGGATCCACGCTGCCGCCGGTGAAAACCTGCGACTGATCGGTCCCAATTGTGTGGGTATTTTTTCAGCCAAATGCGGAATGAACGCGAGTTTTGCAGCGCATACACCGATAGACGGCGGACTGGCCTTTATTTCCCAGAGCGGTGCCGTCTGTACGGCCGTGCTGGCACGTTCCCTGAGGGAACGGATCGGTTTGCGCTATTTCGTCAGCCTGGGATCAATGCTGGACGTGGACTTTGGAGACCTGATCGATTATTTTGGGACCGACCCGAAGGTAAGCAGCATCATTATGTATGCTGAATCCATCAGCAGTGTTCGAAAGTTTATGAGCGCGGCCCGGTCCGTGGCGAGGGTCAAACCGATTATCGTTTTCAAATCCGGCAAAACCGCTGCTGGTGCTGCCGCGGCCGTATCCCATACCGGTGCCATGACGGGAGAGGATGCGGTCTACGATGCAGCCTTTGATCGAGCCGGTATCATTCGGGTCCATACTTTCGAAGAGATGTTTGATTGCGCTGAATTTCTTTCACGACAGGCCCGGCCGCAAGGGCAGAAGCTGGGTGTCATCACCAACGCAGGAGGGCCCGGAGTCATGGCTGTTGATGCCCTGTCCCAGCTGGGTGGTGAACTGGCAGACCTGTCGCCTTCCACTATTGCCAAACTGAATAACCTGCTGCCCGGCCACTGGAGTCACCGTAACCCTGTTGATATTCTTGGTGATGCGGGGCCCGCGCGTTTTCGGGAGGCGGCTGAAATCCTGATCGATTCAAAGGAAATCGATGGGTTGCTTGTAATCTATGCACCCGTCGCGATGAGTGCATCGCAGGCGGTTGCCGCCGAGTTGGCCGGGTTGGTCGTCCGCCGGTCCTTTCCGACCGTCGCCTCCTGGGTCGGTGGTGTCGACATACCGACGGATCGTGCTGTGCTCACAGACGCAGGCATAGCCTGCTTCGATACACCGGAGCGGGCCGTGCGCGCTTTCATGAACCTGTGCCGTTATACCAAAAAGATCAAAATGCTGGGGGAGATTCCGGATCGCTGCCACCGCAAGATCGTCTTTGATCGTGCCGCCGCCACCGCAATTGTGAAAAATGGTCTGGAGCAAAAACCGGCCCTTTTGACGGAAACGGAATCGAAGCAGCTATTGAGCGCTTATGGAATCAACGTCAACCGGACTGAAACGGCAGGCAGTGCAACAGAAGCGGTGGCTATTGCGGAGAGTCTGAAATGGCCCGTCGTCATGAAAATCATTTCGCGGGACATCAGTCACAAAAGTGATGTCAACGGTGTCCGTATCGGTCTGGATGGTCCGGAGGCGGTTCGGAACGCCTACACCTCTCTGATAGACGACGCAAAACAAAACTGCCCCACTGCCCGCATCGACGGCATTGCTGTGCAGGAAATGATTCCCAAGGGAGCCTATGAGCTGATCGTGGGTGCCAAGCAGGACGCAGATTTCGGGCCGGTCATCCTGTTCGGCCTGGGGGGAATTCTGACGGAGATTGTCAAGGATACGGCAATCGGGCTGCCGCCTCTTAATCGCCAACTGGCCCACCGTTTGATAGAACGCACCCGGGTGTTCCGACTGCTGCGGGGGTACCGCAATGTGCCCCCGGTGAATATGGATGGCATTACGGAATTGCTGGTGCGCTTTTCACAACTGCTTACCGATTTCCCGGAAATTGTCGAACTAGATATGAATCCGGTTTTGTTTACTGATGGTGTGCCGGTGGCTGTGGACGCGAGAGTTCTGCTGGCCCAATCAGCACGATCCGCCCCCTTGCACCTGGTGATCAGCCCCTATCCGGAAGATCAGGAGTCCGCAGCAGTGGACAAGGATGGGAACGCATTTTTTATACGCCCCATACGTCCGGAAGACGCCTCCCTGCTGGTGGACCATTTTCGTACGCTCAGCCCGCGTAGCGTGTACTTGCGATTTTTTACGCCGGTCAAGGAACTGTCGGCAATGATGCTGCGGCGCCTGACCCAGATTGATTACGATCGTGAAATCGCCCTGGTGGCGATGCAGGAGACAACTGTCGGGGAACAGATGCTGGGGGTTTCCCGTGTGATTAACGAACCCGGGGGTACCAGCGCAGAATTTGCCGTTGCCATCGGCGATCCATGGCAGGGGAAAGGTATCGGTGCGGCCCTGTTGACGCGCTGTCTTAAAATTGCCACCGAAAGGGGACTGAAAACCGTCCATGGGACCGTTTTGTCAGAGAACACCCAAATGCTGAAGCTTGGGAAGAAGCTCGGTTTCAAGATCCTTTCCCAAGAAGGCGGAGAATATGACCTTACCATCGACATTAAAAAAGGAGCCTGAGATGAGTATTGAATCCATAGCCGTATTTACTGATTTTTCTGAAAATGCTGAAATTGCCTTTAATCAGGCGTTCGATATGGCTCGCAAATATGCAGCCAAACTGCGTGTCGTTCACGTGGTGCCGCCGGTTCTGGACGGGCTGATAACCTCCGGCGCCAGCGGGATGATACCGCTCGAGTTCAGGGACGAGGTGATGACGGATATCGAGGAGCGGTTAGCGCTATTGTGTAGCGAAAACGACAATAAAGGTGTCGATCTGTCCTATGAAATCATCGGGGGGCACGTATCGACGGAAATCCTGGACTATATTGATCGTGAAAAAATCGATCTGGCGGTTCTGGGCGCTTTCGGCATGTCCGGAGTAGGGCTGGTGCTGTTTGGAAGTGTCGCCAAGCGGGTGGCCCATCGGGCGCGTTGCTCGGTGATGATCGTTCGAGACCGGATCAAATCAAAAAATGACCAAAAACAATGAAACCCTGATATTCAATCAACCAAAGGAGGTAGCTCATGGAATATCACATTGTAGTCGTTGGCGGAGGACCGGCCGGGACCATAACAGCCTTAACGGCCAAAAGCGTGTATCCGGAGAAGTCCGTCTGTGTGATCAAGGATATCGGCGATGGCGTGATTCCCTGTGCGATCCCCTACATGATCCATACCATGGCGGATCCGCAACAAAATGTAATGGGCAACATGCCACTTGAAAAGGCCGGAGTTGAAATCATCTTGGGGAAAGTCATAAGCGTCAATACACAAGAACACAAAGTCGTAATGGAGTCAGGCCATATCCACAGCTATGAGAAGCTGGTGCTTGCAACCGGAACTGAGATGGTTCTGCCTCCCATCCAGGGGATACAAGCGCCAGGGGTTTATACGATCCAGAAGAGCATGTCAGCCATTAAGGCCCTGCGTACAAAAATTGAAGGCGCCCGTAAGGTGGTCATCATCGGGGGTGGCTTTATCGGGGCGGAGTTTGCCGATGAGCTGTCCAGAATGTCGAACAAGGAAATCCATCTGATTGAAATTATGCCCAAGTTGCTGTTTACGGCTTTTGATGACGAATTTTGTGACCAGATAGAAGGCGAGCTCATAAAAGCCGGGGTCCATGTCCACACGAGCTGTGAGGTATCATCCGTGGAGGGTGCCGACCATGTGAAATCTGTTCGACTGAAAAATGGTGAGAAGATCGACACAGATATCGTTCTGGTCAGCGTCGGGGCAAAACCCGCCACCCAACTCGCCAGGGATGAGGGCCTGCGTATTGTCGATGGTGGATCGATTTGGGTGGATGAATACATGCGAACCACTGCTGAAGGTGTTTTTGCCGTTGGAGACTGTGCTGTGAAAAGGGATTTTTTCACCCGCAAAGCCGTTCCGGTATGGCTGGCTTCTACGGCAACCGCCGAAGCCCGCAACGCAGGAACGAACATATACGGCATTCGCGTTCTGCATCAGATTCATGGCACAATTGCGGCATTTTCCACTAAAATCGGTGGGGTATATTTTGCCAGCGCCGGTATGACTTCACGAACCTGTGAAAAAGAATCTTTCCGCAACGTATCTGCTACCGCTGAGGCACCGGACCGTCACCCGGGGAGCCTTCCGGGGGCGCAGGCGCTCAAAGTTAAGCTTTTTTTTGCGGACAGGTCCGGTCTCACCCTTGGCGGTCAGATGTCTGGTGGACCATCCGTCGGGGAGTTGATCAATACGGTGGCGCTGGCGATTCAGAAAGGCGTCAGCGTCAGGGAACTGGACATGATGCAGATTGCCACGCATCCGATGTTAACATCGGCTCCCACCGTCCATCCGCTGATTAATGCGGCCCACATCGCCTTGGGAAAATTGCGTCAGAAAAAGTAAAGGGAGGCAATGGGATTAAGGTATCTTATACTGGGGGGACTTCTTAACGCTTTCCCCTGGGATGGGTGACGTGATGCGCCTGTTATCATCAATCTGCATAAGTCGGAAAAATTGGCTTGATTTCAATTAAATAATGTTGGGCCCACGCTGGTTGCAGGAGTGCCTGTAAAATAGGTTTTCTCGAACAAAGTAATGCTCAAAATCTGTACAATTGTGTAAAGGGTCAAGTTTCTGGCTTGCATTTTTGATCGAGAGGGTATTGTGTATGGACCGTTGGTCTTGATGAAGAGACAATCCGCAAATATATTCGCGACCCGGATAAAGTGGAGGAAGAGCAATTGGAGATGTGGAAATGAAAATAGCCCCAACGGGGCTTTCCCAATGTAAACGCCCCCTCGGGTGGCTCCACTGGATGAGAAAATTCGCTTATCCTATGACGAATAAGAACACAAATTAAACAGTCAGCATCAGATTACATCTAAGATGAAAGGAGAATTGTTTTGGCAAAATTACCCGAAGTAGCAATTCAGGCTTGGGAAAACCGTGAGGGTCCGGCAGTGTTGACCACCGTTGATGCGAACGCGACCCCCAATTCCATTTATGTTACCTGTGTCCAAAAAATTGCGGATGACCAAATCGTGGTTGCGGATAATAAAATGAACAAAACCAGGACCAACCTGATGGCAGGCAGCCGGGTCAGTCTGCTGTACATCACCAAGGAGAAAAAGGCCATCCAGATAAAAGGAACGGTCGCTTACCAGACGGAAGGCGGCATCTTCGATGAAATGAAGAACGGTTGGCTGGATAAAAAATATCCGGGACATGCGGCGGTCGTGATCAGTATCGAAGATGTATACAGCGGAGCTGAAAAACTGGCTTGATCCGTTTTTTCCCTAATCCTGGGCGTGGTTTTCGTTATATTTCTTGGGGGCCTCTGAGAAAATGGGACGCCGAATATGATTCGAAACAGGGACAAAAAATCGGCAAAAAAACCCTTTTCAGGGAATGATGAGACCAGGCAGATTCATAGGGTCGTCGGTCAGGCATTCTGGCTAAATATTTTCCTTGCTATCATGAAAGCCCTTCTGGCTTTTTTTTCAGGGAGTCTCGCCATTACCGCCAGCGCCATTGACTCAGGAACCGATGCCGTCGCCTCCCTTGTGATTTATGGTGGGGTAAAGCTGTCCACCAAAAAGACGCGGTCGTTTCCGATGGGTCTGTATAAACTTGAAAACGTCGCTTCCGTAGTCATTGCGCTTTTTATTCTCATTGCAGGTTATGAGATTATCCGGAAGGTTTTTTCTTCCGTAGGGAGTTTGCCCCGTATATCTTTGTCTTACATTATCCTGCTCTTTGCCGGAACCGTGGCCACACTCCTTTTTGGGCAATATGCGATAGCTGTTGGAAGGAAGACAGCATCCCCCACCCTGATTGCCGAGGGTCGACACCGCCAGGTGGATGTCCTCTCGTCGATTGTCGTCTTAATTTCAGTGATTCTCAGCTATTTCGGGCTCCATTTGGATATTTGGGGCGTTACCATTGATCAGATCGGTGCTGCATTGATTCTCATCTTTATCGCCCGGGCAGGTTGGGAATTACTCTCCGACGGCATGCGGGTGCTTCTGGATGCGTCCATAGATTTCGCTACTCTGGATCGTATCCGTGAAATTATTAAAAGCGAGCCGCTGGTGAGTGAGATCACGTCCCTGATGGGAAGAAACGCAGGTCGGTTTCGATTTATACAGGCGACCATTACCTTAAAGACGGAAAATTTGGAAACAGCTCACCGGACCAGTGAAGATATTGAAAGGAAAATCCGGGATCAGCTATCACACATTGAAAAAGTAATCATCCACTATGCACCTCAAAAGAGAACTCATGACCGGGTCGCTTTGCCCCTTGAAGACGAAAAGGGTCGGATAAGCATGCACTTCGGGGAAGCGCCTTACTTCGGCATTTTACATATTCGTCGAAAAGACAAAGAAATCGAAAAACAGGAGATTCTGGAGAACCGTTTATAGTTAAAAATGCAAAGTCAGACAC
>CAZKYZ010000173.1:0-7866 GCA_964557055.1 uncultured Desulfobacterales bacterium | reverse complement strand
CGTATCGACGATTTGCAACACCGTTATCTGGAAGTTTGCACCGAGCATGTGGATCAACGCATCGCCCGTTCCCTTCTTCGGCTAATGCGGCGGACCGGTTCAAAGACCCGGGAGGGGATACTCATTGATATTGCCCTGAGCCGTCAAAATATCGCTGATTATTCAGGAACCACCTTGTACACGGTCAGCCGAACGCTTAGCGCTTGGGAAAAAAAGGGCTGGATCAAGTCTGGTCGCGAGCAGATCATTATTACCAGTCCTCATGCACTGGTTCAATTCGCTGAAACTGGTTGACCATCTCCTTGTTAAATTAAAATCTCGCTTTCCCTACTTTTCCCGGCCCTGCATTTTTTGAAAAACATCAATCGTGTTTGCGCCAGCGCAAAGACAGGCTTGGAAACAAAAGTTATCCTGTATCCTAACATTGACCAATGAACCGGACGTTGGGTTCACTTTTTCAACTTCGGATTGAGCTAAAGGAAGCGACGAGAACATGTCCCCAGCAACCATCACTACTGCCTCAATAGCCTGCGGGTCTAACATCGGCCCGAACATTTGGAACCGGCAATGAAAGGCCTGACCCAAAAGTTCCGTATGCTGGCGCTGGTCGGCGTGCTTATGATATTGATTGGAGTGTTCGCTTATGCCGTCCTAAGGTCCGGCCCGCTGGCACCGATACAAGTAACCGTCGCCATGGTTGAAAACCAGCCCATATCACCCAGCCTGTTTGGTATTGGTACGCTCGAAGCCCGCTATACCTACCGGATCGGCCCGACGTTCGCCGGTAGGGTCAAGCGCGTAGATGTGCAAGTGGGCGACACGGTTGAGGCCGGGGCTCTTCTTGGTGAAATGGATCCCGTGGATCTGGGTGAGCGCATTAAGGCCCAGGAGGCGGCGCTCAAACGTGCGCAGGCCAATATTTCGACAGCTGAGGCTCAGGTTCAGGATGTCCTGGCCACCGCGGTCTACGCCAAAAGCCAGGCCCGCCGCTATGAGCAACTGTTTCTGGAAGAGGTAGCGACGACGGAACTGGTTGAAGCCAAGCGGCAGGAACTTCAAGTGGCTGAGGCACGGCTTCTGGCGGCCAAAGCCAATCTGGATGCAGTTCTTTACGAGCAGGTCAGCGTGCGTGCGGGCCTGGAAGGCTTGATATTGCAACGTGCCAACTTGCGTCTTGTGGCGCCGGTTGACGGCCTGGTTACAACTCGGGGCGCCGATCCGGGCACAACCGTCGTCGCCGGCCAGCCAGTGGTGGAATTGATCGATCCGTTGAGCATGTGGATCAACGTGCGTTTCGATCAACTACAGACGGCTGGCCTGAGAGCGGGTCTGCCGGTTCGTATCGTGCTGCGGTCCATGTCCGGGTCCTCTATCGCCGGCAAGGTGCTTCGCGTCGAGCCCATGGCCGATGCTGTAACCGAAGAGATTATGGCCAAAGTGGTTTTCGACACCATTCCAGACCCCTTGCCCCCGGTCGGAGAATTGGCTGAAATTACTGTTGCGCTACCCCCATTGCCGGCGTTGCCCGTAGTCTATAGCCCCAGCATACAGCGGGTCGGTGGATTGATCGGTGTATGGGTGATTGAAGACGATGGCTTACGGTTTACGTCCGTTACACTGGGGGCGGCTGATCTTGACGGCCGGATACAAATTATCAAGGGGCTGAATCCAGGTGAAAGTGTGGTACTCTATAGCCAGCGTAGGCTGGATGTACACAGCCGAATCAAGGTTGTTGATCATCTGCCGGGGGTTCCGTGATGATCAGTCTGGCTGGCCGTGATATTTCGCACGCCTGGGGCAAGTTCGTCTTTACCGGGATCGGACTCGGGCTTCTTATCGGGGTGACCCTGTCGATGGCCGGTATTTACCGCGGCATGGTGGACGACGCCAAGGCGCTGCTCGACAACAGCGGTGCCGACCTGTGGGTGGTTCAACAGGATACGCTTGGCCCTTATGCCGAATCTTCAAGCATCTACGACGATCAGTACCGCGGCATCCTGGCGATGGCCGGCGTGGCACGCGCCGCCAATGTCACTTATTTCACCATGCAGGTGCGTCAGGACGATAACGATGTCAGGGCAATGGTTGTCGGCATAGTACCCGGAGGGCCAGGACAACCGGATTATCTTGTCGCCGGTCGGCACATCACACGAAGTCATTACGAGGCCGTCGCCGATATTGCCACGGGCTTCAAGCCCGGTGACCGGATCCGGATTCGCCGCAATCAGTATACGGTGGTGGGATTGACCCGGCGCATGGTCTCTTCCGGCGGTGACCCCATGGTGTTTATTCCACTGAAAGACGCCCAGGAGGCTCAGTTTCTAAAGGATAACGATGCAATTGTTCAGCAACGCCGCCGCACTGCGGCCAACCCGGCGTTTGCCCGTCTCTCGGTTCCGGGCCTTCTCGATGCGGTGATCGCCTCGCAAAACACCAATCCCTATGTCAATGCCGTACTTGTGCAACTCAAGCCCGGCTATGGACCCGATCAAGTGGCCGATACCATCCGTCGCTGGAAACGCTTGCAGGTATTCACCCGGATACAGATGGAAAAAATCCTGGTTGGCAAACTGATTGCCACATCGGCCAGGCAGATCGGCATGTTTCTGGTGATTCTCGCCGTGGTCAGCGCCGCTATCGTTGCCTTCATCATCTATACCTTGACTTTGGGAAAGATTCGCGAGATCGCTGTTCTTAAGCTGATCGGCACCAAAAACCGCACCATTGCAGGGATGATCCTTCAACAAGCGGTTGCACTGGGGGTGATCGGTTTTGTGGTGGGAAAGATAGCGGCCTTTTTCTGGGCACCAATCTTTCCCAAATACGTTCTGCTGCTACCCGGGGATGCCGTTCGTGGTTTTTTTGCGGTAGTGGTGATTTGTATACTGGCCAGCGTGCTGGCCATTCGGGCAGCACTCAAAGTGGACCCGGCGGAGGCCATCGGTGGATGAGATTTGTGCAAATGGGATTTGCATCGACGGATTGCGCAAACGTTACGGCAAAGGAGAGACCGCTGTCGATGCACTCATGGGAGTAGATATGCAGGTTGCTCCAGGCGAGGTTGTCGGCCTGATCGGACCATCGGGATCGGGCAAGAGTACCCTGCTCAAATGCCTCGGTGCGGTGATCGAACCCACCGGTGGACGCATGACTTTAGGAGGGAGCGTCATCTATGACGATGGGTGGAAGATCTCCGATCTGCGTACGTTGCGACGTGACAAAATCGGTTTTGTCTTTCAGGCCCCATACCTGATCCCGTTTCTTAACGTTACCGACAATGTCGCTCTATTGCCCATGCTGGCCGGCCGGGCCAATGGCGATTCGCGCAAGCGGGCCTTGAAACTGCTCGATGCCCTGGATGTCGCTCACCGAGCTCAGGCCATGCCGTCACAACTGTCCGGCGGTGAACAGCAACGGGTGGCGATCGCCAGAGCCCTGGTGAATCGGCCACCGGTAATTCTGGCCGATGAGCCCACAGCGCCATTGGACAGTGAACGTGCCCTGGCCGTGATCCGCATCCTTAACCAAATGGCTCGGCAATATGAGACCGCAATCATCGTGGTGACTCATGACGAAAAGATCATTCCCACCCTCAAACGTATCTATCACATTCGCGATGGACTCACCCAAGAAATAGCCGGTGAAGGGCGGATAGTTTAAAACAACAAGAACGAGCTGGTTACCGCATACGCAATTCCACGGCACCGTTGTCATGAATGGGCTACCCCAACATGGTCGTCACAAAGGTGGTCGAAGAAAGGGGCGATAGATGAAACCCAAAATATCGCAAAGGAGTGTATCGGGCACCATGCCAATTCAGTTAACGCTGCATATGACGGTCAAAGAACTCCTGGATCGTTACCCTCAACTTTTGCGGACTTTCTTGGATCTCGGCCTGTTGTGCGTGGGTTGTCCCGCGGAAGTTTTCCATACCGTGGATGATATCGCAACAGAGTACGGATACGATCCAAACGAATTGATTCAGTATTTTCAACGCATCCTTGACGCGTCCGAGGCATCTGCGGTGCCAAAACCATAATAAAATGTAGCAAAGGAGACCCATCATGTTTTGTTTTCAATGTCAGGAAACCGCCAAAAACACCGGTTGCACCGTAAGAGGGGTGTGCGGCAAGCCGGAGGAAACCGCCAACCTTCAAGACCTGCTGATCTTCGTACTCAAGGGGATTTCGGTTTACGGTGAAAAGCTCAAGGAACTGGGTGTGCCGGATCGCAGCAACGATGATTTCATTTCCCAGGGCCTGTTTGCCACCATCACCAATGCCAACTGGGACGATACCCGTTTTACTACCATGATTCAGGAGGGACTTCAGCGACGAGATCGATTCAAAGCATCGTTTCTGGCCGCCTACAAGAAGAAAAACGGCACTGATTTTGACATAGCATTGCCCGAGGCCGCCACCTGGGTAACCAGCGGCCCGTCCGCTTATGCCGAAAAGGCAAAATCTGTGGGTGTTCTGGTCACCGTCAATGAGGATGTGCGCTCTTTGCGCGAACTCCTGGTCATTGGTTTAAAAGGGGTTGCCGCGTATGCAGACCACGCCGCCATCCTGGGTTTTCAAAAAGATGCAATCAACGACTTCATTATGGAAGCCCTGGCCTCAACAACAAAGGACTTGACGGTTGATGAGATGGTTGCTCTGGTGATGAAAGCCGGGGATACGGCCGTTGCGACCATGGCTTTGTTGGACGAAGCCAACACCACGGCCTACGGCAATCCGGAAATCACCGAAGTGAACATCGGGGTTGGCAACAATCCGGGGATACTGATCACCGGCCACGATTTAAAAGACATGGAAGAACTGCTCAGGCAAACCGAAGGTACCGGTGTAGATGTCTATACCCACGGCGAGATGCTGCCGGCCAATTGCTATCCGGCCTTTAAAAAGTACGACCATTTTGTCGGCAACTACGGCGGTTCATGGTGGCATCAGAACAAAGAGTTTGAATCCTTTAATGGCCCCATCTTGCTGACTACCAACTGTCTGGTGCCTCTAAAAAAGGACAACACCTACCTGAACCGGCTCTTTACCACAGGTGTGGTGGGTTATGCGGGTGCCGTGCACATTGCTGACAGGCCAACTGGTGGAACCAAGGATTTTTCCGCCCTTATCGAAAAAGCTAAAATTTGTCCCCTACCTATTGAAATCGAGACCGGTACCATCGTCGGCGGATTCGCCCACAACCAGGTCCTGGCCCTGGCCGACAAGGTGGTGGAAGCTGTGAAATCCGGAGCCATCAAACGCTTCGTGGTCATGGCGGGTTGCGACGGTCGCCAGAAATCCCGCAGCTATTTCACCGATGTAGCCGAAAATCTGCCCAAGGACACAGTGATTCTAACTGCCGGCTGCGCCAAGTACCGCTATAACAAACTGAATCTTGGCGACATTGGTGGTATCCCCCGTGTACTGGATGCCGGCCAGTGCAATGATTCCTACTCCCTGGCCGTGATCGCCTTGAAACTCAAAGAGGTGTTCGGACTGAAAGACATCAACGACCTGCCGATCTCCTACGACATCGCCTGGTACGAACAGAAAGCCGTCGCCGTGCTGCTGGCCCTGTTGGCCCTCGGCGTTAAGGGTATACGGCTGGGACCGACGCTGCCGGCTTTCTTGTCCCCCAACGTCGCAAAGGTGCTGGTGGAAAAGTTTGATATTAAACCTATTGGCACCGTCGAGGAAGATGTTGCGGCCATGATGGCTGGAAATTGAATTTTATCAATTTGGGAAAGGAGAAATGCAAATGGACAAGTGGCGCTGCATTCCTTGCGATTACATCTATGATCCTGCACTGGGAGACGAAGAGGGCGGCATCGCCCCGGGGACAGCATTTGAGAACCTGCCCGATGACTGGGAGTGTCCAATCTGCGGTGTCGGTAAAGATGAATTCGAAAAGGTTGCATGACCTTTTCATTGTGTGAAAGAAAGATGTGGCCCTGAACCTTATCAAACACGAAAGGTTTGGGGCCATTTTTATACAAACAAATTTTAGAAATAAGTTTGGACTGATTCGTTGAAAGCTGGATTTGGGATCTGGAGAAGATTACACTGGAACGATACTCAACTATTTCACAGAATATGGTTTATGGTGTATAATGCGAGTACCGAAAACGGAGCGAAGACCTAAAAAGTTCAGGGTATCCTATTCATGAGTTCCCAATCGGCTACAGCAGGATAGGATGCCGTGACGACCGGAGAAACAAAACCGTAATCAGGGTTTGAGAAAAGCTGAGAGGCATCCGATGGATACCAAAATACCCGGCAACCTGTTTACCACCGCCATGGCAGTGATGCCGCACACAGACGTGACGCGTGCCCTTGAAACAGCCCTGTCAATGGACGTACCGTTCTGGCCCCAGCTGCCCAACTACAGCTACTACGAAGACATGTATGTGCAAGCCGCCGAACATTTTCCGGGGATTGTCCTGAACATGGAAAAACGGACCCTGCGGTTTTCCATGGATAAATTCGCCGAGGAGTTGGAAGAGACGCTGCTGCGGTTTGACGACCCGGCCATGTTTGGCATCAGTGAGACCTATTCGGCGGTATATCACCGCTTTCTGGCGCTGGACCTGGCCGACCGGCCCGCAATCAGAGGGCAGCTGGAAGGGCCTGTCAGTTTCGGGTTAAACATTCTGGACCAGGACAAACGCCCCATTATCTTTGATGATACCGTTCGGCCGTTCATGCTGGATTTTATGGCCAAACGGTTGAATGTACAATTGGCGCAACTCAAAAAGCGCAATGGCAATGCCTTTATGTTTGTGGATGAACCGGGGCTGCAGTTTCTGTTTTCCGCCATGGCCGGATATGGCGACCTGAAGGCCAAGGGCGATCTGGATCAATTTTTCGCACAGGTCGACCGGCCCAGAGGCATCCATCTGTGCGGCAACCCGGATTGGGATTTTCTGCTCAATCTGGATCTCGACGTGCTTTCCCTGGACGTATACACCAACGCGGAAATCTTCTCGTCCTATGCCGCCTCTGTTCGAAAATTTCTAGACCGGGGCGGTGTCATTGTCTGGGGCATTGTGCCTACGGGCTTCGAGGCTTTTGAACAGGAGGAAATTCCCTCCTTGATAGAACGCCTCGAAAACGTCTGGAAGATCCTGTGGTCTAAGGGCGTCGACCGGGAGCAACTGATCGCCGGGAGCATGCTCTCACCGGCCACATGCTGCCTGGTAAACCCGGACAAAGAACGTACGGTGGAGAGGGCCTTTTTTGCTGTAAATCGGATGGCGGATGCATTGCGGGATAAATATCAACCCTAAGGTTGCAAATGATCTGGTTTTTATCAAATTTACAGCCACTTTAGCTCTCTTCGCCATGTTTTTTATGCAACTATAGGGTTAACAATTTTAGGACTGTTTGACGACGGGTATTCCGGAGAGGAATTGCAGATAAAATGAACCTTTCGTCAAACAACGGGTACAAAATAGTTGTAGACCGGCAGGCGCGGTTTTTTTTATAAACCGCCCCATTCGCTTAATGGACAGCGCCTGCAGGGCGGAGCGGCAATATCCAAAAATATGTGTTACGCTGTCGTAGCGAATGTTTACCCCAAATCAGGGAGTCGATTATGCAAAGAATAGCACTTCACCGAAAAAAACACCTGCGGGTGACCGTTGCCGTTTTGGGATTTCTGTTGTTGGGGCTGTGCCCTGTCCTGTGGGCCGCCAACTCCATTTCCCTCGGTACGACCGGGTTCAAAATGAAGAAAAATTTCGGACCCCAAATACCATTGAATCAGCCCCTTATGACCGTGAGCGTCCCGTTGAATATTTCGAAGCTGCCGGGCCAATGGAAACAGTCGCAGGTAATCATAATCGCAGTGGCTTTCTTCCTGGAC
>CAZKYZ010000172.1:0-7925 GCA_964557055.1 uncultured Desulfobacterales bacterium | reverse complement strand
TGTTCCAAGCCGACGTCCACCACTTTACATCTGAAAATATCGACGATTCTCATGATTTCCGCCCGGTGTTCCGGAGAGGCTTTGATACAGATCAGAGCCATTTCCCGCTGCACGGATTTTGATCCGCTGAGATCCCGAACCTTAATGACGTTGATCAGCTTGTTCAACTGCTTTTCGATCTGTTCGACAAGGGGTGGATTGGCCTTGGTGACGATGGTAATCCTGGAAATTTCAGGTTCAATGGTTTCGGCAACGCAAAGGCTTTCGATGTTGAAACCGCGGCCGCTGAACAGGCCGACAATTCTGGAGAGAACACCTGGCTGATTATCCACCAGCATGGTGATAATATGTTTTTCCGGTGATATCATTCTATGCCCCAATCCTGTGTTTTGGAATTCATTTGCGCCTGCGTTACACCAGAAGCATTTCCGTTATAGGCGCACCGGCCGGAACCATCGGGTAGACATTTTCTTCTTTTTCAACCACAAAGTCCATGACAACGGTATTGTTTGATTGAATACCCTTTTGCAATACGGGAATGACTTCTTCCGGTTTGGAGGCCCTCAAGCCCACGGCCCCGTATGCTTCGGCGAGTTTTACAAAATCCGGGGCATGCACCATGGTGGTACTGGCATATCGTTTGTCGTAGAACAGTTCCTGCCACTGGCGTACCATTCCCAGATATCCGTTGTTCAGAATAACAATTTTTACAGGTAGTTTGTACTGAACTGCGGTTGCCAGTTCCTGCGTATTCATCTGAATACTGCCGTCCCCGGCGACATCGATGACCAATTTGTCCGGGCAGGCTACTTGTGCACCGATGGCTGCCGGCAATCCGAATCCCATACATCCGAGGCCGCCGGATGTAATGAAATGACCAGGTTTGTCGAAGTGAAAGTATTGGGCCGTCCACATCTGGTTTTGACCGACTTCTGTCGTAATAATGGCATTCCCTTTCGTGATTTCGTAAAGCTTTTCAATAACAAATTGTGGCTTTATGATGTCCTTTTGATTGTAAGCCAACGGATTGGTGTCTTTCCAGTCCGTGATCTGATCGATCCATGATTTGCGTTCCCTGAATATTGTTTCTTGCTCTTCTTCGTCAAGCAGCCGGTTTATTTCTTCCAGGGTCTTTTTACAGTCGCCGACCACCGGGATGGACACGGGTACGTTTTTGCGGATGGAAGTGGGGTCGATATCAATATGTACGATTTCTGCATTGGCGGCAAAAGTATCGATTTTACCGGTGACGCGATCATCAAAACGCACCCCGACAGCGATCAGAAGGTCACAGCCGCCGACAGCCATATTTGCCCGGTAGGTCCCATGCATTCCGATCATTCCAAGGGAAAGAGGATCTGATCCGGGGAATCCTCCCAGCCCCATAAGGGACATGGTTACCGGAGTGTTGGTACGTCGTGCGAGTTTTATCAACGCATCGGATGCTTTGGATAAAATTACGCCGCCACCTGCGAATATCACGGGTTTTTTGGATCTCTTTATGGCAGAGACAACTTTTTTCAACTGTTTTTTATGCGGTTTGTAATTGGGGCTGTATGACTTTAGTTTTACAGGCCCTGGTTTTTGGTACACTACGGTTTCATTGGCAACATCTTTGGGTATATCGATAAGTACCGGTCCCGGTCGTCCCGATCTGGCAATATAAAATGCTTCGCAAATGATGCGCGCCAGATCACCGGCGCTGGTGACGAGATAATTGTGTTTGGTACACGGACGCGTGATACCCACAATATCCACTTCCTGAAAAGCATCGTTGCCGATCAAATGGCTGGGTACCTGGCCGGTGATGACCACGAGAGGAATGGAATCCATATATGCAGAGGCAATCCCGGTTACGGTATTGGTGGCGCCGGGACCAGATGTCGCCAAACATACACCGACCCCGCCGGTTGCACGGGCATAACCGTCAGCTGCGTGTACGGCGCACTGTTCATGCCGGACAAGTATATGCCGGATTTTTGTTTTTTCCAATTCATCATAAATATCGATAACGGCACCACCCGGATAGCCGAATATCGTATCTACACCTTCGTCCATCAGTACCTGCATGAGGATTTGTGCTCCGGTCATTTTCATGGTGCTGATTCCTTTTTAAAGTTATTGAACGATTGCGCCCCGGCTGGCCGAGGAAACGTAGCGAGCATATCTGGCAAGATAGCCTTTGGTCACCTTCATGGAAGGCTGACGCCATTCCGCCAGACGACGATTCAGTTCTTCGTCGCTAATTTCCAGGACAATCGATTTTGCGGGGATATCGATGGAAATCGTGTCGCCCTCGGCAACCGCGGCGATAGGTCCTCCCTGCATGGCTTCCGGAGACACATGACCGATTGAGGCGCCGCGGGTTCCCCCGGAAAAGCGACCGTCTGTGATAAGCGCAACATCGGCGTCCAGTTTCATTCCGGCAATTACGGAAGTCGGCGTCAGCATTTCGCGCATCCCCGGTCCTCCCATGGGGCCTTCATAACGGATGACAATAATATCGCCTTTGTTGATACGGCCGCCCAGAATGGCTTCGGTTGCTGTATCTTCGGAATCAAAAACCCTGGCCGGACCGCTGTGCCGTAACATTTTGTCTACGACAGCGGATTGTTTGACAACACATCCATGGGGGGCAATATTGCCAAAGAGAACAGCCAGGCCACCCTTCTGATGATAGGGATTGTCCACGGTTCGGATGACGGCTGTATCCAGAATTTTTTTGTCAGCCACATTTTCTGCGACTGTTTTCCCAGTAACGGTGAGACAGTTCGTATTGATCAGATGGATTTTGGAGAGTTCCCGCATGACCGCCTGTATCCCGCCGGCCCAGTAGAGGTCTTCTACATGGTGCCTGCCACCCGGGCTCAGTGAGCACAGATGGGGTGTTTTTTCACTGATGGTATTGATGTCTTTTAAATCAAATGGGATGCCGGCCTCATGGGCAACCGCTGCCAGATGCAGTACTGTGTTGGTGGAACAGCCCAAAGCCATATCCACGGAAAGGGCATTCCCAAACGCTTCCGGTGTCATAATATCGCTGGGGGTGAGGTTTTTTTCAAGCAGTTCCATCACCTGCATCCCCGCTAATTTCGCCAGACGAATTCTTTCGGACATGACCGCTGGTATGGTACCATTTCCGGGAAGCCCCATACCGATGGCCTCCGTGAGGCAATTCATGGAGTTTGCCGTAAACATCCCCGAACACGATCCACAGGTAGGGCAGGCGCTGTTTTCTACCTCAAGCAGTTCCGCCTCAGACATTTTACCGGTTTTTACCGATCCGACAGCTTCAAAAACAGATATCAGGTCAACAGTTTCTACGCCATCACCACTGTAGCGTTTTCCTGCCAGCATTGGGCCACCGCTGATAAAAATTGTCGGCAGATCGAGCCTGGCCGCGGCCATCAGCATGCCGGGGACGACTTTGTCACAGTTCGGCACCATAACCATGGCGTCAAAAGCATGAGCGGTTGCCACAACCTCAATGGAATCAGCGATCAGTTCGCGGCTGGCCAGGGAATATTTCATGCCTTCATGATTCATGGCAATCCCGTCGCAGACACCAATTGTGCCGAATTCGACCGGCGTTCCGCCGGCCATGTAGACACCGGCTTTGACGGCCGCGGCAATTTTATCCAGATGAATATGTCCTGGTATGATTTCATTTGCCGAATTGGCGATGCCGATCAACGGACGATTGATTTCGGTATCCGTATATCCCATGGCTTTAAAGAGAGAACGATGGGGAGCTCTCTCAATCCCTTTTTTAACCCGATCACTTTTCATCGCGTGTCCTTTTCAAAAAAAAAACCGCTATCACCTCTGGGGCGATAACGGTTTTGGCTGTTTATATCTGATTTTTATTTCAGGCCATTATCACCCTTTGTTCCTCGTGGCAGACAAGTAGTGCAGCCACGAGGACCAGAATAATACTGATAAGGCTGATAATGGAAATATTCATAGTCCCTGCATGTAATTTTGTTTCAGCAAAAATAACTATCAGTCGGCACTTCGCCTGTCAAGTGTTAATTTTCGATGGCCGGATCCATCGACGACTTCAGGCGGATTATCGAAAGCCGGAATAAGAATTTCGAAAAATCAACTTTGATGCCACTGTAAAAAGGCCCAATTAACCACAGGACACAGAGATCACAGAGGCAAATAATTTAAAAAGAAAGCACTTCTCTGTGTCCTCTTTGGTTATAAATACAGTTTTTACGAATTCATCAACTTTCATTCATGAAATCACGAATAATATTGTCCATGTATTCCATATTTACATCGGATTGTTTCTCGAAAGCGAGTTCTTCGTTGGCTACGCGAAGTTTATTGAGAAGACTGTAAATGATCAGCATTAATATTTTATTTCCGGCATGCGGTTCCCGGCGGATGAAATTGATCATGTCTTTTCGGGGAATGCGCAAAGCAACTGTTTTACCGGCGCTAATGACGTTTGCCATTCGTTTTTCAGACATAAATATTCCGGCTTCGCCAAAGACTTCACCTGCGTGGATATCACAAATCAATATTTCTTTACCGTTCGATTCCTTAAGAGAAACATGCACACGCCCTTCGATAATGGCAAACAAATGTTGGCTGATTTCTCCCTGTGATACGATCGGTTCGCCTTCTTTGTAAACGATGATTTCAAAGGAAGATTGTATTTTTTCAAATTGTTCTTCGGTAAGGTATTGGAATGTGGCGATCTGTCTGATTTCGGCTAAGAAAGGGGTGATGTCCTCTATTGATTGCATAAGTCAGCTCCCAGTTGGAAAAAAATACAATATTCCCATAAAATCAACACTCAGATCAAAAATCGATAGCGGTGGAGTATAGGTAACAGTGCCCGCCCTGTCAATTGAAAAAGGTCATCGGCGCGTTTGATATGCGGACGGTTATTCTGTCGTTTTGCGGTAACCACATTCCTTTACATGGCAGGTAAGAAAAGTACCTTCTTTTTTGGTTGTTTTTTCCAGCAGAAAGGAGGCACCGCATTGGGGACATTTGGATGGTACCGGCTTATCCCAAATGGCAAAATTACATTTTGGAAATCGATTGCACCCGTAGAATATTTTTCCCCGTTTCGATGTGCGCTGAACGATCTCTCCGGAACAGTCCTGCGTTGGGCAGGATATACCTGTACTCTCCATGGGACCGTTGGCATTTATGGATCGGGTATAGGTGCATTCCGGATAACCGCTGCAGGCCAGGAATGTTCCAAATTTACCCCGTTTTACAACAAGCGGTTTATGGCACTTGTCGCAGGTTTGGTCGGTTATTTTCTCTTTTTCAGGCTCGATGGGAACAATTGTTCCTTTTTCATTGCGTTCATAATCGCGGGTGAATTTACAATCGGGGTAACCGCTGCAGGCCAGGAAATGACCGTTTTTCCCCATTTTAATGTGCAGGGTTTTTGAGCATTTCGGGCAGGCGAGGTTGGTTGGCAGCCCGACGCCTTTAACGCTGACCATCGTTTCCGTTGCTGCTTCCAGTCTCTTTTTAAAAGGCGCATAGAAGTTTTTTAAGATGTCGGTTGCATTGGCCTCAGCACTTTCAATCTTGTCCAGGTCATCTTCCATTTTCGCCGTGAAGGCAATATCGAATTCCTCTGTGAAACTGGAAACAATCAGGTCATTGACAATGAAACCGAGTTCGCTGGGTCGAAAATAGCGACTGATAAGATCGACATACCCCTTGTCCCGGATTGTTGAAAGAATGGAAGCATAGGTGCTGGGTCGGCCAATTCCGTTTTCTTCCAGTTCCTTGACCAGAGAGGCTTCCGAAAATCTTGGCGGAGGCACGGTGAAGTGCTGCTTGGGATCGATTTTAATAACCTTCAGTGACATGCCTTCCTGGAGATCCGGAAGAACGGTTTTTTCCTGTTCCTTGTTTTTGGTAGCTTCTTCTTCGGCAGTCATATAAAGAATCATAAATCCGGGGAATTTGACAGAAGAACCACTGGCATTGAATCGGTAGTCAGCAGCCTTGATGGAAATGGTGTTGTTGTCGATCAGCGCCTGTTCCATCTGGGAGGCAACGAAACGTTTCCAGATAAGCTGATACAGGGCCAACTGGTCTTTCGATAAATAGGCCGCCAGTTTTTCAGGCGTGTTGCTGACGGACGTCGGTCGGATCGCTTCATGGGCGTCTTGGGCCTTTTTTTTATTTTGGAAGAACCGTGGTTTTGGCAACACATATGCTTTCCCAAAATTTTCGGCGATATAGACAAGTGCTTCATCAGCGGCTTCACTTGAAATTCTGATTGAATCTGTTCGCATATAGGTAATCAGGCCAACCTGTTCTCCCGGCCCGATCTCGATACCCTCGTAGAGCTGCTGGGCCACAACCATTGTTTTTTTTGCAGAGAATCTCAACTTGTGGATTGCTTCCTGCTGCAGCTTGCTGGTGATAAACGGTGGCTGTGGGTTTCGTTTGGTTGTTTTTTTCTGGATTTTATCGATGATAAAATCTGCCTGGCGAAGATCTTCCAATATTTGATCTGCGACAGCTTTATTCGGGATGGAAATTTTTTTGCTGTTTTTCTTTACGAGCTTGGCACCAAAGGGGGGCGGTTCCGATCCTTCCAGATGGGCGGTGACGGACCAGTACTCTTCCGGATTAAATGCCTGTATGGCACGTTCACGCTCGCAGATGATCCGGACTGCCACGGATTGCACTCGCCCGGCACTTAAGCCCCCCTTGACTTTTCGCCACAACAGGGGGGAAATCTGGTACCCGACAAGTCGATCTAATATCCTGCGGGTTTGCTGGGCCTCATATTTCTCGCGATTGAGTTCTTCTGGATTTTCAAGAGAATTCAGAATCGCGTTTTTGGTAAGTTCATGGAACAGTACACGGTAAAAGCGGCGGCCTTTCTTTTTCAATACCTGAGAGGTGTGCCAGGCAATGGCTTCTCCTTCTCTGTCCGGGTCGGGGGCTAGATACACTTCGGTTGTATCACCGGCTGATTGTTTTAGAGAACGGATAACTTTCTGTTTGCCAGGTAACGACACATAATTCGGTTTGAAATCATTATCAATGTCAACACCGATCTCTTTTTGAGGCAGGTCCTTAATGTGGCCTACTGTTGCGGAAACTTCATATTTGTCGCCGACATATTTTTTAATAGTTTTTATTTTGGTTGGTGATTCAACAACAATCAGTGGTTTTGACACAGGGCTACCTCATAATCGTGAACATTTTACCGGGAGATTGGGCGACAAGGCCTTTCAGTTCCATTTGGAGAAGGACAGCAGAGACTGTACCCGGTGAAAGAGTTGATTTTCTGGTTAACTCGTCTATGTGAATGGGATATTCTTCAATAATGGCAAACAATTTCTGCTCTTCCATCGAAAGCTCTTTGATAACGACGCGGTTTCGTGCGGTTTTTTGTGTGCTGGAATCCGACAGACCGGATGCGGTGAACGATCCCAGCTCTTCCAAAACATCACTTGTTTTTTCAACAAGTTTAGCGCCGTCCCGGATAAGTGCGTGAGTGCCGGTGCTATTGCTGGAATAGATACTTCCCGGTACGGCAAAAACCTCCCTGTTTTGTTCTGCAGCCAGTCGGGCGGTAATCAAAGACCCACTTTTTCGAGTAGCTTCGACGACGATTGTTCCCATGGACATCCCGCTGATAACCCGATTCCTCTGGGGGAAATTATGCGCTTCCGGCATGGCCGCCATCGGGAACTCGGTTACGACAGCTCCGTTTTCAGTAATACTGTCAAACAGTTTTCGGTTCTGAAGCGGATAGATGTTGTCAAAACCACTTCCCAACACGGCGATTGTTTTCCCGCCGGCCTTCAAGGCGCCACCGTGGGCGGCGGTGTCGATACCCAGTGCCATGCCGGATACGATGGTCAGTCCTTGAACGGATAAACCTTCCGCCAGCATACGGGTCACATGAAGACCGTAGCTGG
>CAZKYZ010000171.1:0-7939 GCA_964557055.1 uncultured Desulfobacterales bacterium | reverse complement strand
CCTGAAGGTTTTGAAACAGCTTCTATCGTGCTGTCCTGTAAATTCCTTACATAAAGATTCCTGTTAACATGGATACACCTGATGTATAGGACCGGAAAATCCGAAATTCGAATGTCGAAATCCGAAACAAAAGGCAAATCTCATAGACCAAAATTGCCAAACAACAAGTTGTAACCGTAATTATCATGGCTGGGTTTCGATCATTGAAGCATTTTAATTTTTTATTTGTTTCGTGCTTCGGATTTCGAGTTTTGTATTTGGCGTATCGGTAAATCTGCAAAATACGCCATAATCAATCGTTATCGGTTTGCCATTTATTTTTGGGACGTAACACTATTGTTCATTTTTTCCTGTTTTCAGTGGGCGGTATTTTCCCAGATCAAAAAGCTGCTTGAGGTCCTCCTCGGCTTCGATCTTGGTGATTAACGAACGCTCCTTGAATTCATTTTCTGTTGAGTCAGAGGTGTAATCAGACAGTTCAACATTGACGATGGATATCACTTCCACCGGCCCCACATTTTTCATCATAACGGTTGTGGACGGCATTTCCTGCCAGTTGAGCGGCATTTCGTGAATAGCGAAAGCAGGCGAATGGTCATCTGATGCTTTGAAAATATATTCGAACGAAGTTCCATCCCACAGGTTAGATGGAAAGACGATGGATGCATAATTGGGTATTTCCACCTTCATGTCCGCACATCTTGAGGCAATAGTAACCGGTTTGCCGAATACGGAACAGTTGTAGCGCAGCGGGGTGCCTACATATCCCACCGTGACCATTCCACTGGCAACACCCATGTGCGGCTGAAAACCGAGAAAGTCGCTTTCTGCAAACTTCCTGGCGGCGTGAATCGCTTCGATGAAAGGGTCTTTGGAACCAAACTCAGTGGAAAAGACAATCATTATCTGGTCACCGATATACTTATCAATGATGCACGGTATTCCTTTCAGCGCTTCGTTGGTGATCCAGGTAAAAAAACGGTTCACAAAGATGAGGGTCGCTGTAGATGTCAGATCCAGGGTGCGTTTGGAAAAGAGGGAAATGTCCGCAAACAGGATAGTCGCATCGATTTCTCTGCCCTTCACCGGATACTTGGCGCCCAAACCATCATCCAGTTCGGCGTCCACGGACAGTTCTTTCGAGATTAAGAAATCCTCTAAAGATTTATAGTTGAGTGTTTGATCTGGCATGATATCCCATTTTATCGCTTGTTCCCTTTAACATTCCTGTATCAAAGGGTGTAATCGGCCGCTTATTTGATAACAGGGATATCATATCGGAATTTTTTTAAAATTCCAAATGAAAAATTGGGAATAAGTTTGTTTGTTGCCGGCGTTTTTCTTGGCGATAAAAGGATTTCAAGGTCATTGCCGGGGACTTTTCGCCGCCGGGTTTTATCTCCACAAACCAATCCGTTCGTGATATAAAAAAGGCATGCAATATACCCTTACGCCGATTGGAGTCGTTCATTCCTGTTTCAAAGAGAAATTTGGTATACCCAGACAGGCCGGGCTGGTTCCAGACATAGAGGCCGCCATTGTTGTTTTACCGCCTTTCGATGAACCGGAGGCATTTCGGGGCCTGGAAGAATTTTCTCATATCTGGATTCTATCCCTTCTGCATGCCTGCATGTCGACGGACTGGAAACCAACCGTTCGCCCTCCGCGTCTCGGCGGAAACCGGCGAACCGGGATCTTTTCCACCAGATCTCCCTACCGTCCCAATTCGATCGGCCTGTCGGCAGTCCGGCTAAGAGGGGTCACTACCGAAGGCAGCCAGATTCGTATTTGCTTTTGCGGGGGTGATTTGTTGGATGGTACGCCCGTGCTGGATATCAAGCCCTATATTCCCTATGCCGATGCAATCGATTCCGCCGATGGCGGATATGCCGACGCAATCCCCGAAAAAAAAATGGACGTAACCTTTTCAAATCAAGCCGAAACTGTATGTCGGCAAAAGGAAGGCGCCGGCATTCCTCATATCCAGAAAGCCATTCGCGATCTGTTGGCCTATGATCCAAGACCTGCCTACCGGCATAAAAAAAATGATAAACGCCAGTTTGGAATGGCAATTTTCAACCTCGATGTTCGCTGGACCGTTAGCGCTGGAACCATCCATGTTGAAAAGATCGTTGAACCGGCAGTGGAATAAAAAGCACTGGAAGACCTCACGATCGTGCTGCTTTTGATGTAGATGCTGCAAAAGCGCCCTGACGACAAAATGGCGGCACATATTTCCTTTATCGGTTGAAATGCAAACCATTTGTGTTAGTATATTATCTTTTTTGGTATGAATAATTCCAATAGGATTCAATGGTGGCGGCAAGGTGCAAAAAAGCAATGGTAACCGGGGGGGCCGGTTTTATCGGTTCCCATCTGGTGGATGCCCTGATTGAACGGGGCTATGCGGTTGTGGTGCTGGACAATCTATCCTCCGGGAATAAGAAGAATCTGGAAAAGGTTGCCGAACGCTTGGATTTTATCCAAGGTGATATCTGCAATATGGCGGATGTGGAAGATGCCTGTCGCGGGTGCGACCTGGTTTTTCATCTGGCAGCCGTTGTTTCTGTTACCGAATCCATGCAGAGACCCCGTGAGACAGCACTGGTAAACGAACTTGGATGCCTTAACGTACTGGAGGCAAGTAGAAGGCAGGGGGTCCGCCGGGTTGTATTATCAAGCTCGAGCGCCGTATATGGAGAACAGCCGGGATTGCCCAAAAAGGAAACCATGCCGCTCGGGCCGATAAGTCCATATGCCCTTCATAAATTGATCAACGAGCAGTATGCCGATCTCTATTTCAAGCTGTACGGGATGGAAACGGTAAGCCTTCGATATTTCAATGTATACGGGCCAAGGCAGGACCCGTCCTCACCGTATTCCGGCGTGATATCGATTTTTTTAACCAGGGCAATCAACGGGGTCGCCCCCGTTATTTTTGGTAACGGATCCCAGTTCCGGGATTTCGTTTACGTCCGTGATGTCGTTGCGGCCAACCTGGCAGCAGCAACGGCAAAAGATGCTCCGGGGAAGGCCATTAACATTGGAACCGGGCAGGCCATAACGATACTTTTGTTGTGGCAAACCATTCAACATATTAGCGGGACCGTGATGGAAGCTGTGCACGAGGTGCCGCGACAGGGAGATATTCTGGAATCCGTTGCGGATATCGATTTCGCACAATCACTGCTCGGTTATGTTCCGGGCTACTCTTTTAAAATGGGAATTGCAGAGACTTATGACTGGTACCGCCATCAATAAAAACGGAGCAGAAAAAAAGATTCTGGTTACCGGTGCCGCCGGATTTATTGGTTTTCACCTGTCCAGGAGACTTCTCGACCACGGCTGCCGGGTAACCGGGATCGACAACCTGAACACCTATTACGATGTGACCCTCAAACAGGCCAGGTTGGCACTACTGACCGCTTATCCTGAATTTACTTTTTTGGAGATGGATATCGCCGACCGGCAAAGGATGCCGGACCTTTTCGGCCAGGAGCGGTTTGATGTGGTTGTTAATCTGGCTGCACAGGCCGGTGTCCGACACTCCCTGAAAGATCCGCATGCCTATGTTGACGCCAACATAGTCGGGTTTGTCAACATCCTGGAAGGATGCCGGCATTCTGGTGTCGGGCACCTTGTTTTTGCATCTTCCAGTTCTGTATATGGCGCCAATACCCGGATGCCCTTTTCGGTGCATCACAATGTTGATCACCCCGTTTCCCTGTATGCCGCAACGAAAAAAGCCAACGAGTTGATGGCCCACACGTACAGTCATCTCTATGGGCTTGCTTGCACCGGTTTGCGGTTTTTTACGGTCTACGGTCCCTGGGGACGGCCGGATATGGCGTTATTTCTTTTCACCAGAGCCATATATGAAGGGCATGCCATAAAAGTATTCAACCACGGAAAAATGCAGCGGGATTTTACCTATATTGATGATATCGTGGAAGGAATCGTCCGAATTATGGACAGGCCGCCGGAGGGTAACCCGAGATGGGACGGCGATCATCCAGACCCGGGCACATCGTATACCAGCTACAGGATATACAATATCGGCAACAATAATCCCGTCCGATTAATGGATTTTATCGCCGCGATCGAGACGGAAACCGGCAAAAAAGCCAAAAAAGATTATCAGGAAATCCAGCCGGGAGACGTTCCGGCAACCTATGCGGATATTGACGATTTAGCCAGGGATACGGGGTTCAGTCCCCGGACACCGTTGAATCAAGGAATCCATCAGTTCGTGGGGTGGTTCCGGAGTTATTACGGGTATTAATCATTGTCTGTCCATGGATGAAACAAAACTATCGGAAAGGGATTGAATGATATCGTTTGAATCACTGCAGTCACATGCAGACAGAATCGGTGTGATCGGCCTTGGTTATGTCGGTTTGCCCCTTGCCGTTCATTTGGCAAAATATTTTGCCGTAACCGGGTATGATCTCAAAGAACAGCGGGTGTCTGAACTGGTGTCCGGATATGATCGTACCCTGGAAGTTACCCGCCCGGATTTGGCAGACGTGGAGATTCTATTCACCTGTGACCCACAAAAACTGAGTGACTGCCGATTGATGATCGTGGCTGTCCCAACACCCATTGACGACCATCGCATTCCGGACTTGAAGCCGTTGAAAAGTGCCTCACTTGCCGTGGGTCGGCAAATCGTTCCGGGGGCCTGTGTTGTTTTCGAATCCACTGTTTATCCCGGCGCAACGGAAGAAGTTTGCATCCCCATTATCGAATCTGAATCCGGACTCAAAGCAGGTCGGGATTTCACTTTCGGGTATTCCCCGGAACGGATCAATCCGGGAGACAAAGCCCATACGCTGGCGAATGTCACCAAGATCGTATCCGGTTCCGATTCCGCCACGGTTAATTTTCTGGCCCGGGTTTATGGGGCGGTCGTTACCGCAGGAATTCATCAAGCATCATCCATAAAAGTTGCCGAAGCTGCAAAAGTGATCGAGAACACCCAACGGGACTTGAATATCGCCTTGATGAACGAACTCGCCATGATCTTCAACGAATTGCATATTGATACCAGCGAGGTACTCAAAGCTGCCGGAACCAAATGGAATTTTCTGCCCTTCCATCCCGGTCTTGTCGGTGGCCATTGTATCGGTGTGGATCCATATTACCTGACCTTTAAAGCAGAGGCTACGGGGTATCATCCGGAGATGATACTGGCCGGCCGCAGAATCAACGATGGAATGGGAAAATACATCGCTGAACAGACTGTTAAATTGCTGATACGAGCAAACCTGCAGGTGTCGGGCACAACAATTGCGATCCTCGGATTAACCTTCAAGGAAGATGTCCCTGATCTGAGAAACACACGTGTGGTAGATATTATTTCTGAATTGCGGGATTATACGGCCACGGTTGTGGTAAGCGACCCCTTGGCGGATCGAAAAGAAGCACAACAATACTACGGCATCGATCTTGTCGATTTTGGCAAAATTGACCATATAGACGCTGTTATCGTGGCCGTCTGCCATCGAGAATACCGGGAAGCCGGATTGCGTAAGATCGCAAAACTCTGCACCGGGGGCACTCCCATTGTCATCGATGTAAAAGGAATTTTTGATCCGGCCGAAGCGGCAAGAATGGGTATTCGCTACTGGCGGCTGTAAATCATTATGGGCAGACACTAACTAAAGACAGAACTTTCCGTCCTCATAGATCGGAATCTGTTTGCCGGAAGCCAAGCGGGCGGTAACCCGTTTTTTTTCGGTGTTGACTAGATCCCAGTGAAGGGCTGAATCGTTGAAACCGAGCGATTGTTTTTTCTTTGCTGTGAGGGTGGCTGGATTGCCGTCATAGGTGTCGGAATAAGAGGCACCCAAGGCGATGTGACAATTTCCGCTGCGGCCGCCGTAGTTTTCATCAAAAAGCGTATTGGCCATAAATCGGTCGATTTTCGAAAACCGTTTGTCGGTCAGCGAGAACTCACCGATCCGGGATGCTCCCCGGTCCATGGAGAGTTGGGATTTTACAAATTTTTCTCCTTTTTCTGCCCGGATTGAGGATACGGTACCCCCTGTAAACTCAAAACGAACCCCTGCGACAAGGTTTCCGTTTCGGTAGGAAGGCTGGTTCGCATAGTAAACACCTGTGGTCCCGCGCCAGTCCGGCGACAAAAACAGTTCAAAACTGGGAATATTATGACCGGAAATACCGATCCATTTCCGATTCCGGCCGGGAGTGATACGGAGATCGGTATGTTGCGATTCTATCCGCAATGATTCAACCGGCAGACGGTTGAGCCGGTTTTTTATCGTACGGGCCTCTTTGTATATGCGCTTCCAATGCTCGATGGGGGCTGATTTGTTCAAGAAACAGGCTTTAACGATCTGCCGGCTGTATTCCGCAATAGTCATTCCTGCGTGCTCGGCCTGTTCCCGGGTCGGCCAGGTGCACAGGGTCCAGCCGAATTTTCCACTTTCCTCGCGATTAGTCATGATATCCCGGATGTATTTCCGGGAAATGGCGGCTGTACTGATTTTTTGGGGATCCACGGATCGCAGGTGGGTGATGGATTCAGGTCCGTGCAAGACGATATAACCATTTAAATTTTTAATTAATTCCATATCTCCGGGAGGTTGAAATATTAGTTGCCGTCTGCTGCTTTGCGCATAAAAATTTTCCTCCATGGTGCTTGTCAGTGAAACCCGCTGAAGCGGGTGCATTCCCATGGAAAGGATTTTGGAATATAGCCTTTCCGCAAGTGCTACCGCTGCCATGTCATACCGGATTAAGATGAGATCGTTTTTTGAAAACCTTCCGTTCCGGGACGTTTTGAGTCCCCAGAGCAGCACATCTGCATAGCGTTCAATCTGTTTTTGGGTTAGCATCAACCTTACTCCTGCGAGTGGTGTGCTTTTTTGAGGAAGTGGCGGTGATATTGGTCTTCTGTCAGATGGGTTTTAAGCAGCTTTGATATCAGGTAAAATATCTCTTCCAGCTCAGCATCGCTCATTAAGGAAATCAGCTTTTCCGTAAGGGTATCGTCAGAAAATTTTTGCAGATAATACCGCACGGTGTTTTCATCGGTTTCCCGATTGAGCCCAAACCCTACCAGACCGTCGTAATTCTCGACAAAATTATGGGTATGGTTGTTCATAATATTGCATTCCCTGTCGGTTAACTGCTACTATTGAGACGTTTTGCGATCGATCCGGCCCGTTCCATTTTTTGAACATACAGGCATATAGCCCCCTGCGGGCAGACAATCACCGCCTGTGCCGGGAAAACAGTCGCAGTATCCATTTTTTTATTCACCATAATGGAAAACCGGAGTGGGGTCAACTACACGACGGTTACACAAAGCTTATATTATGCGGGATCATTGCGATGACAGGAGAAAAGATGAACGATTTTCGATACGGTTTTTTGGACACCTCCGACGGCTTACGCCTGCGATATGGAATATGGCCCTGCCGCAGTGGGGGCAGTGGGGCCGCCATTCTGCTTTTGGGGGGCCGCAAAGAATTTCTTGAAAAATATCATGAAGTGGCTGCACATTTAAATGGTAAGGGACTGGTGGTATATAGCCTGGACTGGCGGGGACAGGGCCTTTCCGATCGAATTCTTTGTGATCGTCTGAAAGGGCACGTAAATGATTTTAATGATTACTTGAAAGATCTGGAGATGTTCCTGTCCCGGGTTGTGATTCCGGAATCCCATTCGAATTCGATAACTGTTCTGGCCCATTCACTGGGAGGGCATATCGCCCTTCGTTTCATGCATGATTTTCCTTCGCTGATCCGGCGATGTATATTGACATCGCCCCTGATCGATATTCGTTCGAAGCCTTTCCCCAAAGCCATCCTCCGATGGCTGTGCCAAAGGGCCCTCCGGAAAGGGAGGCTGGAACAATTTGTGCCTGGATCCAAAGGTGCAAGCCGGTTGCATCAACAGTTTTCCGGCAACC
>CAZKYZ010000170.1:0-7949 GCA_964557055.1 uncultured Desulfobacterales bacterium | reverse complement strand
ATGGGTCAGCATGACGCCCTTGGAAACCCCGGTGGTACCGCCGGTGTACTGGTACATGGCGACGTCATCGAACGACAGGTCCACCTTGGGTAGATACGGTTTTGCGGCAGCCAGAACTTCTTTCCATTTATACACATCGGGGGCCGTTTTAACCGCAGCGGCCAGCCCTTTCTTTTTGCCCACAAGGGGAAACAAAAGATTTTTGGGAAATGGCAGATAATCGCCGATGGAGGTGTAGATGATCTGTTTGATCTTTGTTTTGGGACGCAGGTCGATCATCCGGTTTCCCAGCAGGTCCAAGGTGATCAGTAGTTTGGCACCGGAATCGTTGAACTGGTGGTCCAGCTCGCGGTCCGAGTAGAGCGGGTTGTTCATGACGACGATGCCACCCAGTTTTATGATTGCATAGTAACCGACAACACAGGGAATGACGTTGGGCAGCAGTATTGCGACGCTGTCTCCTTTGGTAATGCCAAACCCTGAAAGCACGGACGCAAACCGGTCAACCATGTCTTTCAATTCTCGATAAGTGACCCGGTAACCCTGAAAAAGGAGTGCCATTTTATCCGGGAATTCGTCTGCCGATTGATCCAAATAATCACCGAGAAAAGCCGTTTCATAGGTAACATTTTCGGGAACGCCGTCTTGGTAGTTTGCCAGCCAGGGTTTATTTTGGTATGTGATGGTTTCAGTCATAAGTAAGCTCCTTTTTGGGTGGGTACTGAATATTCAATTCTCTTATAATTTTATTGAGCTTGTATGCGGAAATACCGGCTTTGTCAATGAAGTATTCGAAAGGCGGTTGCTGCCGGTTTGCCGATGCTCCTTCATATCGTATATATTGTGTTGAAAGTTAAGCTGGTTAGGGATTGTCTGGGGGAGCACTTTCAGCGCTGTGCAGGTCCGCGAAAAAATGGGAAAGGTCGTTTTTTTTCTTGACGGCATCGGATTAGTTTATTAATTATGAATGAATCCTCATTCATAACGTGGGACTATCGTTTTTATCCTTAAACCGAAGGGGAAATCAGATTATGGAACCAGTATTGATCTCACCGGCATCTTATAAATTGTTCGGGCTTATTCCGACCGCCTTGTTTTCCGTACTGATACCGATTGTGGGGGTGGCTTTGTTTGCGTATATCATTGCCAAACGAACAGCACCCCTGGTTAAGGCCGCTCCGGATTACCGTTTTGACCGGATACCGGAAAGATTGAAAAATGTCGCAAAAATATGGCTGGCCCAGTGGCGGCAGCCGCGTTATCGCACCGCCGGTGTACTCCACATCATTATATTTTTCGGGTTTCTGTCTCTGGCGATTCGGTCCACTTCTCTCGTAATTTCGGGTGTTTACGATTCATTTGTGTTTCCCGGCCTGGGCGGCTTCCTTGGGCAGGTTTACAATGTGCTCAAAGATTATGCCGCCACTTTTGTTCTGACGGCATGCGTTATCGCCGCTATCCGGCGCGGAATTATCAAACCAAAGCGGTATGCGGTGCCGGCCAAATACGGTCATGACCATACGGCTGAAGCACTTTTTGTACTTGGCGTAATCTGTACTCTCATGATCAGTGAAAGCCTTTTTGAGGCTGTTTCCGTGGCTGCCGCAGTCAAGGGGGGGGGACACGCGGAATTTCTGGCCCCACTGACGCTTGCCTGGATTTTTCGATATCTTGTGGCCGGTATGTCAATCGGAACCTTGCAGGCTATACATATCGTGTCGTTTTATATTCACGATTTGACCTTCTTCTTCTTTTTAAATTTTTTACCGATGGGCAAGCACTTTCACGTGATTACTTCCCTTTTCAATGTTTTTTTTATGCGCGTACGCAAGGGCAATGTCAAGCCGGTCATGTATGGTGTGCCCGATGAAAAACTCGATGATATCCAATCGTTCGGTGTCAAGAAACTGGAGGATTTCACCTGGAAACAGATGCTTGATTTCTATTCCTGCGCAGACTGCGGAAGGTGCTCTGATCAATGCCCGGCCAATGCCGTCGGTCGCCCGCTTTCCCCCCGGTTTATCACAATCAAGGCAAGAGACCTTATGTTCAAGAACTACCCCCTGTATCCTGTAAACGCACCTTTTTTGAAGAGCGGCGAACTCATCGGATCTATTTATGAAGCGGATGAAATCTGGTCCTGCACAACTTGCGGCGCCTGTGAGCAGGAATGTCCGCTGGGGATTGAATACATCGACAAAATGGTGGATCTGCGTCGGGGGATGGTGGACGAGGGCAATGTCCCCCAATCGCTTCAGAAGCCTCTGCAGGCCCTTGAAAAAAGAGGGAACCCCTGGGGTAAAATGGAAAAGAAGCGGGCGGACTGGGCTCAGGAATTAAAAGAGGAACTGACGGTAAAGATCGTCGGGGAGAAAGAGACTGCTGAAACCCTTTATTTTGTGGACAGCATCACCTCATACGATGATCGCATGCAGGATATCGCCAGGGCCACCGCTAGGATTCTCCACAGCACCGGCACTGATTTCGGGATTCTTGGAAAAGCCGAAAAAGACAGTGGAAATGAGGTGCGGCGGTTCGGCGAGGAGATGCTTTACCAGGATCTGAAAGACCAGAACACAGAGGCCATTCTCAATTCCGGTGCCGAGCGAATTGTCTCGGCAGATCCGCATGCGGTGAATGTGTTGAAAAATGAATACACCGGTCTGCCTCCGGTGGAGCATATCAGCCAATTCGTTGCCCGGAAAATCCGTTCCGGTGATATAAAGTTAAAGGCGATAGAGGCGGGTGACGAAAAGGTGTACACGTACCACGATCCGTGCTATTTAGGGCGCCACAACGATATATATGAGGATCCCAGAGAAGCGCTGGACGCCATTCCCGGCTTGAATCGGGTGGATATGGAAAAATGCCGCGACCGGTCGTTCTGCTGCGGCGGCGGCGGATTAATGCTGTTTTACGAACCGGAAGAAGAGCAACGCATGGGCGTGTTGCGGGTGGAAATGGCTGCCGCCGCGGGGGCCAATGTAATTGTGACTGCCTGTCCTTTCTGTCTGGTCAATATGGAGGACGCCATAAAGGTTGCCGGAATGGAAGGCAAGATGGAAGCCCTTGATTTTACCGAGCTGATTCAACGCCAGATGGACGCCTGATAAACTAATCAAAGTACAGACGTTTTTGAATCCAAAAACAGTGGGAGGATTGATATGGAAATTTTAGTATGTGTGAAGCGGGTTCCCGATGCTGCCGAAAATGAGATCGAGCTGAACAGCGCAGGCAACGACATTGATCGCGATGATCTTGTTTATTCCATCAACGAATGGGACAACTATGCCGTTGAGG
The DNA here is from genome assembly GCA_964557055.1 of uncultured Desulfobacterales bacterium. GTDB lineage: Bacteria > Desulfobacterota > Desulfobacteria > Desulfobacterales > CAZKYZ01 > CAZKYZ01. The sequence goes on along the minus strand of CAZKYZ010000170.1, from coordinate 4,649 downwards.
AGGCCATCCAGCTTGTCGACAAGGCGGGGGGCAGTGTCACCGTTGTTACCGTAGGGGATGATGAATCTGAAGAAGTTCTTAGAAGAGAAATGGCCATGGGAGCCGAAAAGGGAATCCTGGTTTGCGATGATGCTTTCGAAGGATCGGATGGAAAGGGCATTGCTTCAGCCTTGAAGGGTGTTGTCGAAAAAGGAAATTATGATCTGATCCTGACCGGTACCCAGGCCGATGAAGGTGCGGCTCAGATAGGCGGAATGCTGGCTGCCATGCTGGACCAACCGTTTGCTTCGCTGGTCAATCACATTGAAGTTCTTGACGGCAGTAAGATAAAAGTGGGTCGCGAGATAGAGGGTGGCACCCAGGAGATGAATGAAATTGAGCTGCCCTGTGTCCTATCCATTCAGACGGGAATCAACGAACCGCGCTATGTCGGTATCCGGGGGATCCGCAAGGTTGCTTCTGTGGAAATTCCGACCTTCAAGGCGGCCGACATCGGTGTCGACCCGGGAACGGTCGGTGCGTCGGCTGCCAAGGTAAAAAGGATTGATTACTTCCTGCCGGACTTGGGCGAAGGCGCTGAAATTCTCGAGGGAAGCACTGAAGAAATCATCGACAAGTTGATCGAACTTTTAAGGGCAAAAGGAGGGCTTAAATAATGGCTCAGATTTTCACATATATTTTACATAATGGCGGGGTTTGTGATGATACGGCCCTGGAGCTTGTAGCAGCTGCCCGAAAAATCGATCCCGCGGCACAGGTGACGGCACTGGTCGCAGGATCCGGCGCGGATCTCGAAAAGGCCTGTTCGGAAGCCTCGGCTTCTTATCCGGAAGTATGGAAGATAGACAACGAAGCAATGGCCTATCCCAATGCTGAAATTATCCGCAAAGCGCTGGTAAGCCTGCTGCCGGCGGGCGCGATTGTATTGGTTCCGCACAACACTTTCGGTATGGATCTGGCACCGGGTTTGTCCGTTAAGCTCGGTGCGGCGATGGTTTCCGACAGCGTTGATTTTGAAGGGCTGGATGGTACCATCCTGAAAGTCGTTCGCCAGGAGTTCTCCGGAATCGTGAGCACCCACGTAACCGTGGACGTTTCCAGCGGTGCCGTCATCAATGTAAGGCCAGGCGCTTTTCCGCCGGACGAAAGCAAATCCGCCGGCGGTTCCGTCGTGGACAAATCCGGGGATGTGGGCGATCTGTCCGTGAAACGCCGTTTTCTGGAGCTTGTAGAAGCCGAGGTGGGCGATGTTGATATCACCAAATCCGACGTTCTCGTTTCCGTGGGACGGGGTATCGAAGAGGAAGACAACGTTGAGATCGTGCACGATCTGGCAAAGGCCATGGGCGCCGATGTGTCCTGTTCCCGTCCGATCGTTGATGCCAAGTGGATGGAAAAATCACGTCAGGTCGGTACCTCCGGCCAGACTGTGAAGCCGAAAGTTTATATGGCCTGCGGTATCTCGGGTTCCTTTCAGCATCTGGGCGGTCTGAAAGGCGCCCCGTTTATCGTGGCGATCAACAAGAACCCCAAGGCCCCCATTTTTCAGGTGGCCGATGTGGGAGTTGTGGCCGACATCCTCGAATTCCTGCCGGAACTCACGGAAAAGATAGAAGGACTGTAAGCTGGATCGCGGTCCGGAAACTGCCGGATGGTTTTATGGGAAGGGTCGACTGCCTATGGCAGCCGGCCCTTTTTTTTGGTTCCAGAGGGGTTGTATACGGAGTTGCGCGGTTTTTTCCGGTATTGAATAATCGCCTTAATCTTACTATATTCACCACAATTCGAACCATAAAGACGGGAGCGTTCATGAATATTCCGGATCGGTGTACCTGCGAAAAAATGATTTTGGATAACGGCATGCCGGAACACATCCGTGATCATTCCAACCAGGTTTGTCGTGTGGCGCTGCTGCTCACCGCTCACCTGGCGGCGGCCGGGATACACCTTAATATGGAATTGGTGCGAGCCGCTGCATTGCTTCACGATATCACCAAAGCAAGGAGTTTCAACACCCGTGAAAAACACGCCGAAACCGGCGAGGATCTGCTGGCTGGTCTCGGCTACCCGGAGGTGGGCTATGTTATCGGACGCCACGTGGTTCTCGACCATTATCCGCAGGAAGCAGTCCATCCCAACGAAGCGGAAATTGTTAATTACGCCGACAAAAGAGTGCTCCACAACAAGATTGTCTCTCTTTCGAAACGGATGGCCTATATTGTGGAAAGATATGGAGATACATGCGGCAAACGGGAGCAGCTGATATTGTTGCAGACGGTTTCGAAAGGGTTGGAAAAACGGATATTCGGGTTTTTATCCATTGCTCCGCATGAGGTGGAAGCGCTGGTATCGGGAGTGGATGACCGATCGGCATGGACGAACACGGATATTCCATGAAATTTCATCAATCAAGAAAATTCCACTACCACGGGTTCCCGCAAGATCGATTCCACCGCCTTGTGGGCATTTTCGGCTACCGCAGGAAACGCGTCCACAAGTGTTCTGATGTGACGCAGGTTGTCGGCCGTTCGGAGAACCAGCATGGCCAGGTTTCCTTCCGGCATGTCCGCCAGGCGGACCACCTTTTCCCAGGTCTGGCCGGTTGACCAGGCATACAGGGCAATCGCGGGCCGCAATTGGAAAGGACGCACGGGAAAGCCTTTAAGGATCATTTCTTTGACGAGCGGGCGCAATCCCTTTTTTAAAGCCGCGAAAGGCTGAGAAAGGGCGGTGGGCACGTTGGTCAAATCCTCCTGATTGTCCGTATTCTGTTCATAGACGAAAGCGCCGGCCAACGCCGCCAGGACAGCCGGGTCGGTTTCCGGAAGCAAACCCTGGCGGAGGCCCTCGGCGATCAGTAACGGTTGATCAACACGTAATCGCGATGCCCATTTCCCATCGACAGACAATCGATCGGTTTCGTCAACAAACCCGGTTTGTTTCAAAAACGCAAAATGCCGATAAAAATCCTGCCATAATAGGGATTGCCGATCTTTCTTTTGGCGATTCTTTTTTTTCAGCAGATATTCAGCAAAAGATTTTTGAAGCAAATCATGGATCTGGCAGGGGGTGTGGGAGAGCAAAAGATTGAGAGCCATGGAAAAATTGATCTGGATCTGGCTGTTGATTTCCGAAGCATCGCTTGAACACAGGTTTGAAACCAGGCGGGGATTCATATATTTTCCGGGAATGATAACGGCAAAGCCGATTTTGTCTTTGCCCCTCCGGCCTGCCCGCCCTGTCATCTGATGAAATTCGGTTGGATCCAACGGTAAAAATTCAATGCCGTTATACCGGTCGGAATTCAGGAACACAACCGATCGAGCCGGAAAGTCGACCCCGGCCGCTACGGTGGAAGTTGCAAATACGGCATCGAGAAGACCTTCCGACATCAGTGTTTCGACCACCAGCTTCCAGGCCGGCAGGTGTCCGCTATGGTGAGATGCTACGGCCAGATTTTTCACCGGGCGGACGTGGCGGTGTTCGCGCAGCCGGGCACTGTTGGCAACCAGCTCGTCCAGGCGGGCATCAAGCCGGGTTTTCTGTTCCGAGTCCGCCATTTGGTTTTCATCACAGCGGGTGATCGCCTCATCACATTCACGGCGTGATTTCAGAAAAAAGATGGCCGGAAGAAGATCGTATTTTTTTAACACCCGCAGTATTTTCCCCATGGGCGGTAATTTTCGGGGTGGTGCCAGCAAGGCAGGCCGTTTCAAAGCGATATATTCGCGAATACGCTTGTGAACTTGCGGTTTGCCGTTCGTTTGTTTCTGGTTGTTGTGCAGCGGAAACAGTTTGCCGGAGGGATGAAAAAAAAGTGGATAGAGCGGCACCGATCGTTTCGTTTCGATTACGACGGCACACGGTTTTTTGCGAATGGATTCCAGCCAGGAAGCAATTTTAGGTGCATTTCCGATAGTCGCCGACAGCAGCAGCATGGGAATCCGAACCGGCAGGTAGATCATGATTTCTTCCCACACAACTCCCCGTTCCCGGTCCCCCAGAAAGTGGGCTTCATCCAGAACGACCAGATCCGCCGGCAAAGATTCCCCGCTGTGCATGGCGTCATACAACTGATTGCGCAGTATCTCGGTGGTGCCGACGATTACCGGGGCGGTGGCGTTTTCCTTTCGGTCTCCGGTAAGTATGCCCACATTGGTCTCATTGAAAAGCCCGGAAAATTCAGAATATTTCGCATTGGAAAGAGCCTTGAGCGGTGATGCATACCAGGCGCTGCCGCCATTTTTCAAAATTCTGCGGATAGCCTCCACAGCGATCCAGGTTTTGCCGGAACCGGTCGGCGCGGTGACCAGGCAGTCGGATTGTTCAATACAGGATAGGGCAGCCACCTGGTACCGGTCGGGCTGAAACGGCTTTTTGGGGGGCACACCGATTCCCGCAAATATGGTCTTTAACGACGGGTCCGCGCCCGGGTGAATATTCAGAATTTTATGCGGAGGGTCAGTATTCCGACGGGTCCTCCAATTGGAATTTCTGCGGGAATGTTTCATGGGAGAGTGCTTCGCGGCTGTTACAGCAACGCGGAGATCTTTTTTACCTCCTCTTTGGCGACCGAATCAAACTCGAAGGGCGAGCGCCCCTTCAGGTCGGCTTCAATGAGACTGTCGTCGTAGGGCAGAAATCCCAGG
>CAZKYZ010000169.1:0-7974 GCA_964557055.1 uncultured Desulfobacterales bacterium | reverse complement strand
TAAAGCGATCCATTTCCCGAAATACATATTTTTACAAACCAAATAAGGGGTTATACATGAAACGGACGACCAGGCTAATCGTTTTTACGGCAATTGCTTTTCTATTGTTCCTCCCGATCATTTCATCAGCCGGCAATAAGAAAATTATGAGTATTCGTGCCGCCCGTGTACTGGCCGAAAGGGCCCTGGTAGAGTCCATTTACGGGCTGACCCTGGAAGCATCGGAAGAAGTGACGGATATGGTCGCCGCTAGTTTCAAGGGGCGCACGGAATCCACATCCGCTGCTGAGATCAAGGGGATTACATTCGAAGAAACCGTTTATGACGACAAAAAAGACGTTGCCAGGGTAACCGCGTCTGTTCAATTGGACAGCATCAAAAATATCGACGGGAACACCATCAACCTCGGAAGCAAGGTGTTTCGAAGGGTCGCTTTCGCCACTTCAACCCCCTCCATGACCGGTCCGTTAAAAGCCATGCGGGCAGCCGAACTGGATGCCTACAAACAGCTCATCAAAAACGTCAAGGGGTTTACGCTGGAGAGTCGGACAACCGTTGAAAATTATATTTTAAAATCGGATACCGTCAAGACCCAGGTTCTGGCTACCCTGTATATGGCCGAAGTGGTCGATTACGGCTGGGATGAATCCGGAGACGCCTTTGTGAAGATGTCGTTGAACGTGAACGACATTTCCGATGTCCTTGGCGAAAAGATCGTCGATGGTGGTGAAGTGGTGGAGGTTGAAGGACAGGGGTCCCAGGAAGATGATCACGCCAAGGCCAAGAAGCAATAAAAATGATCCCTACCGAACCCGGGAAAATAGGTTGCACCGTGCGGCCCTGTATGATAATTTCCATTTTTTATTTTTCGCAAATAGTGATGGACTGTACCGTTGTGCACATCTTGTAATCTTATCGTGTTGGAAGGGTCGCCCAAATGACTTCTAAAAAAGAATTACAGTTGGCATACATTCTCCTTGTCTCCCTGCTGGTTGTGGGTATTTTCAGTTATACCGCCGTTCCCGCCCGATCTCCGGATGTTCCCGTGAGGCTCATGCTGCAAGCCGCCAACGGAAATATCCTGTTCGATCACAAAATCCACATGGACGAAGTCGGCTACGGCATGTCCTGCCTGGATTGCCATCACGATATGGAAGGTGATGATCCGGAAACAGCGACCGCCTGTCTGGAATGCCATGAAGCGGATATGGAAGACGGGGACATGCCTAACCGCAAGGACGCTTTCCATCAACAGTGTACCGGCTGCCATCTGGATTTCGGATCCGGACCGCTGGAAAAAGACTGCGCCGCCTGTCATGTTATGTGATCAGGCCTGCCGCTCCGTTTGTCTGTTGGCGTTGCTGGACACGTCCGGCCGCAACCGGTGGAGAACCGGTGAACCACAAACCGTTTCCTCAGTGAAAGGCTGCATATGATGAATCTGGGATTGTTTGGTATGAAAACAGCATTGTTTACCTACGAAGCCCCTCAGCCCAAGAAAATTGTGCCGGCGGTTATCGATCCTTCCGATAGGGCCATCTTGTTGTTGACCGCCAAAGGGGATGACCGGGATACGGCGGCCGTAAAACCGGGTGATACGGTTGTCGCCGGACAGCGGATCCGTGTCACCCAACAGCCCGGGTACTATGCCGTGGCGACGGTTGCCGGAAAAATTGTTGCGGTTACGGATTTCCTGGCCGATTTCGGTGTCCGCTATACCGCTGTTCATGTGGCCGTTAAAGACATTGAGGGGGATTTGCCGGAGCCGCTCCCCAAGGAACCCGATTTGCCGGCGATTCGTGATTTTCTGGGCTGTGCACCAGGGAACCCGTGCATGGAAGCTTTTTTGGATGATGCCGAAATCGAAACCATCGTTGTGGTCGGTGTTGATCAGGATCTTGGCGTGACTTCCAGCCAGTATATCATCCAGGACCGGCTGGCGGACGTGGTGACCGGTATTGCCACGCTGAAAAAGATAACCGGGGTTGCGCGGGTAATCCTGACGGTGCCCACTACGCTCCTCCCCGGGTATGGGCATGTCGGGGCTGAAATCCTCGGCCTCGGCAACAATTATCCGTGTGCATCGTCCCGACTAATTGCCGGCCGGATTCTGGGGAAAGAATTTCCGGCCGACCGGAACTTTGAAGACGCAGGGTTGACCTTTATGCGGGCCGAAGCGGTGGCTTCCATCGGCCGGGCATTTTCCGACGGGCAGATACCGTTCTACAAAACCCTGACCGTCACCGACAAAAAGGGCCTCACCCGGCGGATGTCCGTCAAAATCGGCACACCGGTGGGCGATCTGCTTGCCCAGTGCCGGATCCCGGTTGAAGAAAGAGACCGTATTATTTACGGCGGTCTGCTGACCGGTCATGCCGTGCCAACTCTGGATATGCCGGTCATGCCGGACACGGATGCCGTTCATGTCCAGCCCCATGAAAATTTAGCGCTGTCCTCCAACAACCCCTGCATCAATTGCGGAGAGTGTGTCCGTATCTGCCCCACCCGGGTTCCGGTCAACATGCTGGTCCGGTTCCTGGAAGCCGGCAAGTACGAGGATGCGTCCGATCTTTACGACCTGGCTTCCTGTATCGAATGCGGACTGTGCAGCTACGTGTGCGTCGCAAATATACCCATATTACAGTACATCAAACTGGCAAAGCACGAATTGGCCCAGATGATCGCAGCGGAGGCAACTGATGATGAATAACCGTTCGAAATTACTTGTTTCCCACGCCCCGTTTATCCACAACGGCAGCCGGATTTCAGATCGCAGCTATCTGACCATGCTGGCCGCACTGCCGGCTGTGATCTTCGGGGTGCTGACATACGGATTTCCGGCGCTGGGGGTGGTTTCCCTTTCGGTTGCCACCGCGATCGGGTGGGAGTTGATCATGAACCGCGTGACCGGTCGGCCTGTTTCCATCGGGGACGGCAGCGCCGCCCTTGTCGGGCTGATATTCGCCATGCTGGTCCCGGCGACGCTTCCCTGGTGGGCGGTTGTTGTAGGCACCTTTTTTGCCATAGTTATCGGCAAGCAAGTTTTCGGCGGCATCGGTGCCAACCCCTTTCACCCGGCCCTGGTGGCTGTCGCCATTCTGATGGTTTCCTGGAAAGGCCTTTTTGATTTCAACCAGGCCCTGGTGGATTACGACACCGGGTTCAACATGGCCTACCCGCTCTGGGTGCTGAAAAATTTCGGACTGGATGCTATTGACGTTTACACCCTGCCCGCACTGTTGATCGGCAAACAGTCGGGGGGTATCGGTGCCACTTTCGGTATCGGCCTGATCCTCGGCGGGCTTTTTCTCATGCTGCGGGGGATTATCCGCTGGGAGGTCTCAGTGTCCTTTCTGGCCGGGGTTTTTATCACCGCGCTGATTTTTAATTTTGCCGACAGCACCCGTTACGCAGGGCCGTTTTTTCATCTGCTGACCGGGTACACGTTGATCGGCGCTTTTTTCCTGGCACCCGAAGACGCAACGTCGCCCGTCAATTTTTTTCCGATGCTGATTTACGGGGCCGGTGCAGGGGTTTTCACGGTGTTGATCCGCAATATCGGCGCCTATGCGGATGGTGTTGTTTTTGCGCTGTTGTTTATGAACGCGATCAATCCACTGCTGGATAAAATCAGACCAGCTGCAATTGGAAAGGTGGCCTAACATGGGTGAAATGATTAAGATGGTTGTGGTGTTAACCGTGCTGAGCCTCGTGTCGGGAGGGTTGCTTTCCTTTGTCCAGGGCAAAACCAAACCGCTTATTGATGATCAGGTCATCAAATTAGTCAAAGGCCCGGCCCTGAAAAAGATTTTCGAAGGCAGTTCCAACGATACCCTGGCAGACCGCTTTATCATCGGAGAAGGCAAAGAGGCCCTGGAGGTATTCGTGGCCAAATACGACGGCAAGGTCAAAGCGATCGCTTTCGAGACGGCCGGAAAAGGGTATGGCGGCGACGTGGGCCTGCTGGTGGCCGTGGATTTGGCTGAAGATAAAATTTTCGGGGTGGGCGTTACCGAGATGCAGGAGACAGCCGGTCTAGGTGCCAGAGCCAAGGAAGACCCGGCCTTTGTCGAACAGTTCAAGGGGCTGTCGATTATGGAGCCGGTGGGGGTCAGTGACGCCCCGCAGACCATAAACGCCCTCAGCGGGGCCACCATCACCTCGAAGGCTGTTTGCAGTGCCGCTACCGACGCCGGCAAAATTTACCAGGAACTGAAACCGCAGATTACAGAAAAACTGAAGGCATTCGACCAATAGGGAGATATTCATGGCAAAATCGCTGACACATGAATTTGTAAAAGGGTTGTGGGAAGAGGTTCCGCCGTTCCGATTGGTTCTGGGGCTCTGTCCCGTCCTCGGGGTCACCACGAAAATGCAGTTCGGTATCGGTATGGGGGCGGCCACCATGTTCGTACTGGTGTGTTCCAATATTCTGGTATCCCTCCTGCGCAAAGTGATCCCGTCCAAAGTTCGGATTGCCGCTTTCATCGTTATCATTGCAACTTTTGTGGTGGTGGTGGAATTCCTATTGAAGGCCTATGCCTATGAACAGCTCTTTATGACCCTGGGCATGTTCATACCGCTTATCGTGGTCAACTGCATTGTACTTGGCCGGGCCGAAGCCTTTGCCTCAAAAAACAATATCATCTATTCCATTGCCGACGGAGTCGGCATCGGGATCGGCTATACCGTTTCACTGGCGGCATTAGGCGCCCTGCGGGAGTTTTTCGGGGCCGGGACGCTGACCCTCTGGGGATCTCCCCTTTTCGATATCGCTACTGTTTTCCCGGGTTTCCAGCCGTTTAAATTCATGGTGCAGGCTCCCGGTGCGTTTGTCTGTCTCGGTTTAATGCTTTGTGCAATGAATATGCTGGGAAAGAAATAGGAGAATTTTCATGGGCGACTATATTTTATTGATCATCACCTGTGTTTTTATCAACAATATTCTGCTGGCCCAGTTCCTCGGCAACTGCCCCTTTTTCGGCACTTCCAAGAAGATGGAGACCGCCACCGGCATGGCCATGGCGGTGGTGTTCGTGCTGACCCTGGCGGGCGTCATCACCTGGATGACGTATCATTTTATCCTGGTCCGCTTTGACCTGGTATATCTTCGCACGATTGCGTTTATCCTGGTGATCGCCGCCTTGGTACAGTTTGTGGAGATGTTCATGAAAAAATCGATGCCGGCCCTCTATGCCGGGCTGGGCATTTTCCTACCCCTGATCACCACCAACTGCGCTGTTTTCGGGGCCTGCGTGATCAATATCGACAAGGACTACAATTTCTTGGAAGCCCTGGTGGCTTCGGCATCCTATGCTGCCGGGTTCGGTCTGGCCCTGATCATTTTTGCCGGCTTGCGGGAAAGGATCCTTCTGGCGCGGGTGCCCCGGCCCCTGCAGGACACATCCATCGCCCTGGTAACCGCCGGAATTCTGTCCCTGGCCTTCTACGCTTTCAAAGGAATGGCGTAGAAAAGAGTTCGGTTATTCGGCCATCAGCCGCAAGAAACAGATGGCAACCGGGCTGTCGGCGTCCATCCGGCGCGTGACAATGGGAACGGTAAAAGCAAAACAAACCGAAGGAGACCGTTGTGGTAGAAGCGATACTGTTTATGCTGATTCTGGGAGCCGCCTGCGGCGGTCTGTTGAGCGTGGCTTCCAAAGTGTTTTACGTTTACGAAGATCCGCGAATTGCCGAAGTTGAGGGCACCTTGGCCGGGGCCAACTGCGGCGGGTGCGGGTTTGCGGGTTGTGCCGCGGCTGCCGCTGCGGTAGTCGGCGGAAAAGCCAAACCCGGTGTCTGTGTTGTGGCGGGTATGGAAACCGCCATTGCGGTGGGGGCCATTATGGGCATAGACGCCGGCAGTGCCGAGCCGCTTCTTTCCGTAAATGCCTGTGACGGCGGCAAACGGGCCGAAGACCGGTTTTACTACAGCGGTGTTGACTCCTGCCAGGCGCTGCATGCCGTTTACGGGGGCAAACGCGTCTGCTCCGTGGGGTGCCTCGGGCTGGGCGACTGTATCAAATCCTGTATTTTCAGTGCCATAAACATGGGTCCGGACGGCTATCCGGTCGTGAACGAACAGCGTTGTGTGGGCTGTGGCGCCTGCGAACGGGCCTGCCCCAAGAGTATTCTGACGGTGAAGACCATGTCGCAGCGGCTTTTGCATGTCAACCTGCAGGATGATGCCCTGGCTCCCTGCCGGCAGACCTGCCCGGCTGAAATAGATATTCCAAGATATATCCATCATATCCGCAATGGCAACTATGCCGCCGCCGTCAGCACCATCCGGGAGCGGAACCCGTTGCTGCTTTCCTGCGGCCGGGTCTGCCCGCATCCCTGTGAAGACGACTGCCGTCGGGGCATCGAAGACGAACCGGTCTCCATTAACCAGCTGAAACGGTTTGTGGCCGATTATGAAATGAACACCGGCAGCCGGATCCCCATATCCTGCGCACCCGAAACCGGCCGCAAGGTCGCCGTAATCGGCGGAGGACCGGCCGGCCTGAGCAATGCTTTTTTCCTGCGCCGACTGGGTCACAGCGTGACCATTTTCGAGGCCATGCCCAAACTGGGCGGTATCATCCGCTATGGTATCCCGGAGTATCGCCTTCCCAAAAAGGTCCTGGACTGGGAAATCGAGGGCATCCTGAACCTCGGCATCGAACACAAGACCGGGGTGAAATTCGGGGTGGATTTTACAATGGAATCCCTGCAGGAAGAAGGTTTTGAAGCCGTATTCATGGGAATCGGCGCCTGGTCCGATTACAATCTGGGAATCGAGGGCGAGAACCTGAAAGGGTGCTATCAGGGGATCAATTTTCTCTCCAGTGTGGCCGGGGGTAACCCGCCGCCCATCGGCAAAAGTGTTGCCGTGGTGGGAGGTGGAAACTCGGCTATCGACTGCGTGCGTTCACTGGTGCGGCTCGGTGCCGAGAAGGTCTATATCGTGTACCGCCGGACCCGCAACGAAATGCCCGCCAACGAGGTGGAGATCGTTGCCGCCGAACACGAGGGGATTCAATTCCAGTTCCTGGCCGCCCCGGTGCAGGTGATCGGCGATGCGGACGGGAATGTCACTCATATCGAATATTTGCAGATGGAGCTGGGCGAGCCGGACGACAGCGGCCGCAGGCGTCCCGTTCCCGTTGAAGGGTCCGAGACCAGACTTGAAATCGATATGCTGATTACCGCTATCGGACAGCGCCCGGACGTATTTTTTGCGGAAAAGGATGACAAGCTGAAAGACCTCCAGATTACGCGCTGGAATACCATAGACAATCACCCTGAAACGCTGCAATCCTCCCTGCCGACCGTGTTTACCGGTGGGGATTCCGCCACGGGAGCATCACTGGTGGTCACCGCCATCGGCGGGGGCCGGCGGGCGGCCCGTTCCATCCATCAGTTTCTCAACGAGGAACCGGTTGTACCTGCTGAAAATTCCCTGTTTCAAAAAAAGATCCCGGAATCCGTTTTTCAATCCGTCGACGGCGTGATTCCCAAAAAACGGACCCCCATGCCGGAGTTGCCGGTTGGCGAACGCATCAAATCCATGGTCGAGGTCGATCTGGTGATCTCCGCGGAAGATGCCCGCTATGAGTCATCCCGCTGCCTGTCCTGCTGCCGAATCTGCTACAATAAAGACCCGGAGGCGAAAGTGGGATAAAAGAGGAAGAGAAATTTCGAATTGCGAAAACAAGGGCAAAACGCTGGAACAAGTTTGCGATACAGGCTGAAGACTGTAAGCAACGAATCAACGAAACCTGGATTGCGAAAACAGGGAAAAGATCTAAACGGAAGGGGTCAAGGGGTCGGGTGAAAAGCTTAAACCACAAATAAGAACAAAACCTTGTATCGCGCAGAGGCGCAGGGACGCGGAGAAAATCAGGTGGATACGCTGAAGGCTGTTAGCAACAAATTAACTAATCAACCAATTAACGAATTAACGAAACAACAAAACAGAAGGGAGTATGC
>CAZKYZ010000168.1:4882-7985 GCA_964557055.1 uncultured Desulfobacterales bacterium | reverse complement strand
ATACCGGGATCTGCCACCGCCGGAGGACTGGGGCGGCGTTTTCTTCCCCAGCCACAAATAAGCGGCCTGCCCGGCAGAATAAACCCATGAGGGTTTTTGGCGCAGATTTTATCAGGAAAAAATACAAATGAACCGATATTTTGACTTGTTGGCACCGGTCTATGACAGGATCATCGGGCAGACGGATCCGCAAAAATTACATCAATTGCTGCAGCTGCCCATCAGCGGATGGCTGCTGGAAGCGGGTGGCGGCACAGGGCGGGTATCCGCGGCCTTCGGACCAATGGTCGGCGGTCTGGTGCTGAGTGATCTGTCGCGGCCGATGCTGAAACAGGCGCAATCCAAGCGCGGCCTCTTGCCGGTGCTGGGGGTAGCCGAAATGCTGCCCTTCCCGAACAACTGCTTTGATCGGGTGCTGGTGGTGGATGCGCTGCATCATTTTCGTGACCAGGCCTGCGCCATCGGCGAGCTGGTTCGGGTCCTCAAGCCGGGAGGCAGGCTCGTGATCGAGGAGCCGGATGTTGACCGGTGGCGGGGGAAACTGGTGGCCCTGGCCGAAAAACTGGCTTTGATGGGGAGCTGTTTTTATTCCCCGGAAGCCATTTTGAAGATGATTACAGCCCACGGGCTGTCCGCCCGTGTCGACAATAGCGGCGGTTTTGCAGCCTGGGTGGTGGCGGACAAATAGGCCCCATCGTTTTACTTGATTTGTTTTTCCAAATGAGATAGATGTTTCCGACTTCAGGTGAATTTACTTAATAGGGAATCCCGTGCAATCCGGGAGCGGTCCCGCCGCTGTAATCCCACCCCTCCAGTGGAGGGAATCCTTTCAACCGGAGTGTGCCACTGCTTCACAGGGTGAAGCGGGAAGGCCGTTGGAAGGATGGGGGAGCCAGAAGACCTGCCTGAAGATATTGCCGGTCAGATGATTCGTGGACAGTCCTGCGGCAGAAAAATAAAAAGGGTCAAGAAACAGGGTGCAGCCCTTCGAGATGAAAATTCTCGAAGGGCTTTTTTTATGGGGCGGGGCCGCATTTCCTGTAATCGGATAAAGGAGGAGGAAAACATGAAAACAGGTATCATTGTTTATGCAACCGGCGCAGAGCCGGAGACGTGGGATCCGTCCGGCATCGTGGCCAGGATTCAAAAAGGGGAATGCGTAAACGCCGTTGAAGTGATTACGGCAAGCAGCGGTCACTTTGATATTTACGACGCCTGGTGGGCACTCGTTGCCAAGGGTATGGCACGCGTCGTATGCCGCCTGGCCCGTTTCAACGAACTGGGCGAGCTGGAACTGAGCGTTCGTGAACTGCGATTGTGCGGTTGAAGGGGGTGCTGTTTTGCAGGCTGTATATCCGGTTGTGGATATTCGGCCTGCGATTCGAAAGGGTATCCATGGTAAGATAACCCGATCCTGCAACAGGCGGCAGGATTGTTTTACGAATAATTAATATTCAGGAGGAACAACATGAAACGTAATCGCATATCTTGTATCATTTGCATCGTATTGATTGCCCTGATGGCTGCAGCGAGCATGGCTGCCCAGCATGGCGAAAAGACGGAAAAGAAAACAGGCATCCTGCTGGTGGCTTTCGGGTCCAGTGAGGAAAGTGCCCAGGTCTCTTTTGAAAATATCGATAAAAAGATGAAAGCCGCCTATCCGCAGGTTCCCGTCCGATGGGCCTACACATCCCATATCATCCGGAATAAACTGGCCGCACAGGGCAGACACCTGGATTCGCCCGCGGTAGCCCTGGCGAAGATGATGGATGAAGGTTTCAGCCATGTGGCTGTCCAGAGCCTGCATACCATTGGTGGGGCTGAGTACCATGATCTTCGCCGGACCGTCGCTTCCTTTGAAACGATGGGCGGGTTTGATGGCATTATCCTGGGCTATCCCCTGCTGGCCACCCAGAAAGACATGGAACGCAGCGTGGACGCTGTGTTGTCTGTTATTCCCAAGGATCGAAAAAAAGGTGATGCTGTCGTACTCATGGGCCATGGCACCCATCACCCGGCGAACGCTTTCTACGCGGCGCTCATGTTTCAGCTTCAGTTGAAAGATCCGAATATCTTTGTGGGAACGGTGGAAGGTTACCCGGGAATCGGCGATATTCAGCGCCTGCTCGAGAAAAAGAGTATCAAAAAGGCCTACCTGCAGCCGTTTATGTCGGTTGCCGGTGATCATGCCAAAAACGACATGGCCGGAGACGAAGATGATTCCTGGGTATCGGTGCTGACCAGGGCAGGGATCGCGTGTGTGCCGGTCCTCAAAGGAACTGCGGAATATGATGTATTTGTGGATATCTGGGTTGACCATTTGAAGGGGGCTCTGGAGCATTTTAATTAGTCTGATCTAAGCCCTCCACCTCTGGTGGGGGACCCTAAAAGGTTCTACCGGTGCGGTGAGAGATGAGAGGGTGCTGTGAAACAATGTAACTTATTTATAGTAGTGTTCATTTTCTTTCTCGTGAGAGAAAAGATGAATTCGTAAAAACTGTATTTATAACCACAGAGAACACAGAGAAAGGCTTTCTTTTTCAATTGTTTGCCCCTGTGTCCTCTGTGGTGAATTGGGTCTTTTTACTGTCCATCGGGCTAAAAAAAAGTGACCGAAAGTAGCGGATATTCTCGGTCACTTTTTTCATTTTGCCGGAAACAATTTTGTCCGTTCCGGTTTGTTACCGTCGCCTTTTATTCCCCGGAGCATTGTTGGGCCGCTTGTGGCTATCGTAGCGGTTATTCCGTTGCGGATGCCTGTCGTATCGGTAGTCACGGTGGCGTTGGTTTGGATTTCTGTAATACCGGGGGTGGTGATTCGATTGATGGTAGTGGTAACGGGCCGGCCGCCGCGGAGGTGCGTATTGGGGGCGGGGGGCCAGAATCGGGGGGAAGAAAAAGGGCGGCGGTGGCGGCAGAAATGTAAACGAGATTCCCGGGAGCGGCGAGTTGTGGTTGGCGGATGCCTCCGGTGCTGCGTAGCAAAAGCCGGCTATCAAAGCGATTGTCAGTATGCAGAATGTGTATTTTTTCATTTTTGGTCTCCTTTTGTGATGGTTTTGAAGCATTAGACACCACCCTTTCGGAAAAACTCAAAAAAAAT
>CAZKYZ010000168.1:0-4782 GCA_964557055.1 uncultured Desulfobacterales bacterium | reverse complement strand
GATGACGGAACAATATGGAAACAGCATGAGCACCTTTACTTTTCGATCGCGTGATGAAGCGATTACGGCGTCGGTTCAAATGGGACCGGGAGGGCACGTTTTTATTCAAATGAAACCGCATAACCGCTATACCGAAGAGGAAATGTATGTACTGCTTGATTCAATGGGATTTGTCGAAACTATTAAACCGCTGCGGGAGGGGCTTTGACAAAAAATGCGCCATGAAAAAAAAAGGAAACGTGAGTGGTGACAGACGCCGGCATCGTCAGGAGAGAATGCAAGCCGCCCGACAGTTAGCCAGCCTTGATTTTCCGTTCGAGTGATACCGCAAAACGTGTTATGGTGGTGACGGAAACAATATCGAAAAAAAAAGGGGGGGGACAATGGACAGCGGAAGCAAACAGCCCGATTATTGTGTGGTCACCATCAAGACAACGGATGGTTCTACGGTGCAGGGGAAGGTCTACCTTTCATCAAAAGACCGGGTTTCGGACCTTTTTACGGCAAACGAGGCACCCTTTATTATTGTTGTGGATGCTTTGTTTCGGGATGGGGCGGAAAAAACCCTGTTTATAAACAAGGAGCAGATCGTATGGGTGGAGCCGGAAGAAAACGCAGTTGTCTAGCAGGTTGCTTACCCAAATGACGAACCCGCCAAAAAATATCGTTACCATTGGCGGGGGAAGCGGTCAATTTGCCCTGTTGTCGGGGTTGCGCGATCTTGAGGGGATCCGCATCAGCGCTGTTGTTTCCATGGTGGACAGCGGGGGCAGCACCGGTCGCCTGCGGGATGAACTGGGCACGCTGCCGCCGGGGGATATATTGAAATGCATTCTGGCGTTGTCGCCTCACCGGGAAGCCGCCAGATCCATTCTGCAGAAGCGTTTTTATTCCAACAGGCGCCTCAGGGGGCATAACGCCGGGAATATGCTCATCACCATGCTTTCGCAGTACACGGGCAGCTTTCCCGAAGGTGTCAAAGCCCTGGCCGAAATTCTGGACGTACGCGGCACCATATTGCCGGTAACCGTCAGCAGGGCTACCCTGGTGGCCGAATTGACGGATGGTACCCGCATTTTCGGGGAGAGCGCCATTGATATTCCACGGGGCAATCAGCGCGAAAGGATCCGGGATGTTTTCATGGTGCCGCATCATGATGAAACCATTGCGGTCTATCCCCCGGTACTGGACGCCATCCAGCAGGCCGACCTGATCATAATCGGACCGGGAGACCTGTTCACCAGCATCATACCCAACCTTATTGTACCCGGTGTCCGGGAATCGTTGTGCCAAACTTCCGCAAAACTGTTTTATGTGGTAAACATTATGACCAAATTCGGTGAAACCAGAAATTTCAGGGGGGTCGATTTTGTAACCAAGCTGGAAGAATTTACCGGGCGTGCCATCGACGGTTTAATCTGCAACACCCAAAAACCGGGGACAGAAATCAGAAACCGCTACCGGGAACAGAAATCGGATTTGGTGGATATTGTCCCCGAGAATCAGGAAACGGATGCAAGAACGGTCCATGCCGCCGATCTGTTGGATACAACCGGTGGAATTATCCGCCACGATTCAGAGAAACTGGCGGCTCTGATCCGGACGCTTATCGATCAGGACTGCCGCAAAGGGGCCGTGGATACGGAGAGAAGACCTGTTCTACGGGTTTGATCCATTTTTCAGGCGCCGCCGGAAAATGGAAACAGGGTGTATCATCATCACGACTGAAAAAAGAAAAGGAATCATGATGCTGCCAAATACCAATCGCTCTTATATCGTATTTTTTGTTTTGTTCTTAGGATGTCTGCTGTCATGGGGGTGTTCCAACGCGGAGAAAAACACCCTACCGCCACCCAATATCGCCACAGGAGCAGTTACCTGGGACCTGCAAGAAGACCATGACCTGGGAACCGCTGCGATAGATGCTGCCACCAGCCAGGACGGCAAATTCGTTTTTGCCCTCGCCAAAGGGGCGGTACTGGTTTACGCTACGGAAAAAAATGCCGTCGTCGATACGATTCCCGTGGATGATGGCTTTGACGCCATTGCTGTATCGGCGGGGGATCTTCTGGTATTGACCGGGAGCGGGACCCCCAAAATGCGGCTTCTCCAGATCGAGCGGGTTTATGCCATCGATATTTCCAACCGCCCCTTTCGCGGAAAGGAAAACGCCCCGGTTGTCATTGCTGTTTTCGACGATTATCAATGCCCTTACTGTTCCAAGCTGGAGGCCATGTTCAAGCAGGTGCTGATCAAATACCCGGATACGATTAAGGTCGTTATCAAGCATTTCCCCCTTTCCAGCCACCGATTTGCCCTTCCGGCCGCCCAGGCCGCACTGGCGGCCGACCGGCAGGGCAAGTTTTGGGAATTTCATGAAAAACTGTTTGAAAATTACAATACCATTGATCTTGCGACCATTGACCGCATTGCACAGAACCTGGGGCTGGACATGACCCGGTTCAAGACCGATATGGCGTCTGCGGAGATTCAGAAGACAATTATCAGTGATATGGAAAATGGCCGGCAGATTGACGTTCGGGGGACCCCAACCGTTTATATTAACGGAAAACCGCTGCAGGACAGAAGCCTGGAGGGTTTTTCGCAGATGATCGAGACGGAATTGAATCGAAAGAAGGGCGCCCGGCAATGACCCCCGAATCCGCTGTTGCCTCAAACGGCATCTTTTGGCCCGGAGCGGCGTTTTCGCTGTTTTGAAATCTTTTTTTCTGTATTTCTATCATTGAGGTGAAATATCCGGGATACGTTCCCAAGGAGGGAAAATGAATCGATTTGTTGAATACGCGGATTATGACGGTCTTGGGCTGGCGGAGCTGATTCGCAAGAAAGAAATCAGTCCCGGCGACCTTCTCGAAGAAGCTGTTACCAGAATCGAAGAGCAGAACCCACGGCTGAACGCGGTTATCACTCCCATGTATGATCTCGCCCGGAAATACCTTCGGGAACAGACACTGGAAGGGCCTTTTGCCGGTGTTCCTTTTCTGCTGAAGGACCTGATGGGGGCGTATGCCGGTGCACGCCTGACCAACGGCTGCAAAGCGATGAAATCGTATATCCCCGATTTCGACAGTGAAATGGTTCGGCGTTATAAACGTTCGGGAGTCGTTGTTCTGGGCAAGACCAATACTCCGGAATTCGGTCTGGTTGCCTATACGGAGCCGGAGCTTCACGGTCCCACCAGAAACCCCTGGAACCTGGAGCATACCCCCGGCGGATCAAGCGGCGGGTCGGCGGCTGCGGTGTCGGACGGGATGGTTCCCCTGGCGGGGGGCGGTGACGGCGGGGGGTCGATCCGGATTCCTTGTTCCTGCTGCGGATTGTTCGGATTGAAACCCACCCGGGGGAGGACGCCCACGGGCCCACTGTACGGGGAGATCTGGCAGGGGGCGGCCATTGAGCATGTGCTCACGCGGTCGGTGCGGGACAGCGCCGCCATGCTGGATGCCGTCGGCGGTCCTGAAGATGGCGGGCCATACCGTATCCAGTCTCCCCAACGGCCGTATCTTGAAGAAACGGAGCGGGATCCGGGCAAACTCAGCATCGCTTTCACCACCGACTCTCCGCTGGGAGCGGAAGTGCACCCGGAGTATGTCCAGGCAACCAGGGAAACAGCCCGGATGCTGGAAAAAATGGGGCACCGTGTCGAAGAGGCCCACCCGGAAATCGACGGGTTGGCCCTGGCAAAGAGCTATCTCTCCAAGTATTATGGAGAGGTGCGGGCGGATATCGAAGAACTGCAAACCATACTCGGCCGCAAACCGGTCATGGCCGACGTGGAAACCATCACTTGGACCCTGGGCGTTCTGGGGACCGCAACGTCGGCAGCCTCTTTTATTCAAGCCAAACGTCTCTGGAACACCGCTTCCCGCGAGATGGGCCGTTTTCTGTCCGGTTATGATCTATACCTGACTCCGACGATCGCCATGCCGCCGATCCGGGTGGGCGAGCTGAAGCCGAAACCGATAGAGGAGGCAGCCCTCAAACTGCTCTGTTCCCTGAAACTGGGGCGTTTGTTGAAATCGGCTGGGCTTATCGATAAAATCGCCATGGCAAACCTTGCCAAAACACCGTTTACCCAACTGGCCAATTATACGGGGCAGCCGGCCATGTCCGTTCCCCTTCACTGGACCTCTGACGGACTGCCCTGCGGTATGCAATTCATGGCCAGGACCGGTGACGAGGCCACGCTTTTTCGGTTGGCCGCTCAGCTGGAAAAAGAGTATCCCTGGTTTCAGAAGCGACCTGCGCGACCGGGAACAGATCAATAATCCGGGGACATGTTTCCGGGAACGACGGCCGGTTTTGTGATACCGGCCCGGAAGTGCCCGGCGTGCCCATGCCGCCGACGGTGCACTTGTTTTGAGAAAGGACAAAAACGCACACAGAAGAAGGAGCATATCATGGCATTGTTAAAAACCGTACCGCCGGAAAGCGCGGAAGGGGAAATCAAGGAAGCCTATTCCGTATTTATGAAACGGGCCGGTATGGTTCCCAAACCGTTCGAGATGATGAGTGTCAGCCCCGGGCTCCTCAAGATTCAGGCCCGGGTTCTGGACTATTTTATGAGTCACAAAACCCTCAGTTTTCCGCTGATGACCCATATCCGCTATTTGGTGGCGCAGGAATACAACTATGAATTCTGCAAGGCCTTCAACAGCGGTCTTTTACAGATGCAGGGGATGGCGGAGGAAGAAGTCCAGGAGGTTGTGGATGCGCCCGAAAAAGCGCCCCTGGAAGACCGGGAAAAAGCCATGCTGCTTT
>CAZKYZ010000167.1:0-8018 GCA_964557055.1 uncultured Desulfobacterales bacterium | reverse complement strand
GGTGTTGAAATGAATCCGTTCGGAAAGAGGCTTTGCTATCGCAGGCGTGGTTACCACGGCCGCCAGGGGCGCTCCGTTGCCGATTCCCTTTGCCATGGTGACGATATCCGGTATCACTTTTTGGGTTTCAAATCCCCAGAAACATTCACCGGTGCGTCCGAAGCCCGTCTGGACTTCGTCGGAAACGCAAAGCCCGCCCGCATTGCGTGTAATTTCAAAGGCATGTTTCAGATAGTTGTCCGGATGGACGACGGTCCCGCCGACCCCCTGGATGGATTCTGCAAAAAATGCCGCAATCCGGCCGGGGGTTGCATAATCAATGATATTTTTGATATCCGCCGCATATTTTTCACCGGCCCGGGGGTCGTCCCGGCCCCAGGGGCCCCTGTAGAGATCCGATGCAACGGCATGGTGAACACCAAAGCTGTGCGGATAATTGAACTTCCATGTGCTGTGGGCCGTGAGCCCCATGGTGGAAGCACTGCCGCCATGATAGGCGTTTCTAAGGGCGATGATATCATAATTTCCGGTGTACAGACGGGCCATCAGCATGGCCAGATCATTGGCCTCCGATCCCGAGTTGACAAAATAGACCACGCTCAGGTCGCCCGGCATTTTCTGCGCCAGCATTTTTGCATATTCGGCGATAACCGGGTGGTAGTAAATGGTTGTGGTATGCTGCAGGGTTTCCAGCTGTTCTTTGGCCTTTTGAAGTATATAAGGGTGGCAGTGCCCCGCACTGATGGTGACAATCCCGCCAATACCGTCCAGATAGCGCCGTCCGGTTTCATCATACAGGTACTGCATCGATCCTTCGACGATCATCAGCGGTTTTTTATAAAATGTCAGCAGGGCAGGCGAGAGGTATTGCCGGCGCATCTGTTCCACCTCGGCAAAAGAGGGGCCGCTATACGGTTTCGGCTGGTGGTCATAGGGGGGCAGTTCAATCGGTTCTGAAGGTATGCTCATGATCGAAACTCCTTTACAGCCGGTTTAATTTTTCAAGGCGAGCTTTTTGCTTTTTGGCCAGCTGCTTCAATATTCTGGCCACTTCCGGAAGTGCCTTAAGCTTTATGGACGCCTCGGTATAATATGTCAATGCGGTGGCCTCATTTGTTTTGGCGGTCTGCAGAAGGGTATCCCAATCCTGCGGATCGGAAAGGTTTGTATCAATGGCAAACGGCTTTTTAAAGAAATCCCGGATAGGCTCCAGGATCATTTCGGTGACGTTTTCTCTTCTGGTCCTCTGAATCAGTTGGATCTGTTTTTTACCTTCGGCGGTCAGTGTATCAAAAAGAGCCACGGCCTCCGGATGAACGGTATTTTCCATGGCCGCCCCATAAAAAACATTTTTGCGGATTTCAAGTTCTTCCGCAAAGCTTAGAATTGCCCCAAAACTATTCAACGGCATGGTTGCGCTCCCTGGTATTTTGTTGCATTTTTTAAAACCAGCGTTCAATGACAACCTTGGTGTCGGTGAAAAACTGGAAAATCTCCTGTCCGTGTCCTTTTACATCACCGAACATTGAATTTCCGGCGCCGCCAAAGGGGAAAAAGCTCATGGGCGCGGCAATCCCGATGTTGACACCGACCATGCTTGGTTTTACCCTGTATTTGAATTCCCGGACCGTGCCTCCGCTTTGGGTGTAAATACAGGCTGCGTTGGCATGATCTCTTGTATTGATGATTTCAATAACGTCATCAAGGTTTTTTGCCCGGATAATGGAGACAACCGGACCGAAGATCTCTTCCCTGGCAATAGTCATGTCCGCTGTCACGTTGTCAAAAATCGTCGGGCCGACAAAGAAGCCGTTTTCAAGACCTTGCGGACGGCAACTGCGTCCATCCAGAATCAGCGAGGCTCCCTCTTCGATCCCCTTTTCAATATAGCCCAGCACCTTTTCCCGGTGAGCGGCACTGCCCATGGGCCCCATGGCGGTCTCCTCCTTACGCCCATCGCCAACCTGTATGGCTTTTGCCGCTGTCGTGAATTTTTCGATCAGCGCTTCGGCCGCATCTCCGACAGGAACCAGAACGGATCCGGACAGGCATCTTTGACCACTGCATCCGAAAAATGAAGTGATCAGGGAAGGCATGCCGGCATCCAATCGGGCATCTGGCATCACGGCAACAATATTTTTGGCCCCACCGAGGGACTGGACTCTTTTTCCAGTTTCCCCACAGCGTTTGTAAATATATTTGGCTGTAGGCGTGGAACCGACAAAAGAAATTCCTTCGATGTCGGGATGATCGAGCATGGCGTTGACGACATCCCTTGACCCATGCACCATGTTGACAACCCCCTCCGGGAATCCGACATCATCGATGGTTTCGAATATTCGGGTCTGGGTCATGGGTACCTGCTCGGATGGTTTTACAATAAAGGTATTGCCCGATACCAGGGCATAGGGCAGAAACCACCAGGGGACCATGGCCGGAAAGTTGTATGGGGCGATGCACCCAAAAACGCCCAGGGGCTGCCGGTGACCGTAGCAGTCAATATCTTTTGCAATGTCTTCAAGAGTATACCCGCACATGAGCGTGCTGACGCCGGTGGCATGTTCCACATTTTCAATCATCCGGCGAACTTCGCCGCGGGACTCATCAATGGCCTTGCCCTGCTCCGTGGTCAATGTGTGCGCAATTTCTTCAAAACTTTCTTCAAAGGCCTCTTTCAGACGGAACAGATAACGCGCGCGCGTAAGCGGAGGGGTAGCCCGCCATTCCGGAAATGCGCTTTTGGCGGCTTTGACTGCCAAGTCAAGATCGGCAGCTGTGGAATAGGGGACTTCGGCGATTTTTTCTCCGGTAGCAGGGTTCCAGACGTCGCCTGTTGTCTGCGTTTCGGAACGAACCCACTCACCATTGATGTAGTTGTTCATATAAGCAAAAGCCATCTTACATTACTCCTTGCGGTTAGGGATAATACCTTGATTTTTTCGTGGATGTTTATAGCGGCTCGTTGATGGTGTGTCAAGACTATCATACCCCAGGGGGTCGGCGGCTGTTGCGCGTCTTCCCGGCAGTCGCCCGGCGGGAACATTCTTGTCCTGGCGTCTTTGCACGAGAACTGTTTCGATCCTGTTTTCTCAATTCCAAACTCGCACGTCGCAATAAATGTCTCTTCTCCCCGGGGCCTTTCTGTTTTGGTTTTTCAGAAAAGTTTTTAAACGAAACCTCTTCAGCCTTTCCCGTCTAGTATTTCTCCATGCTGAATGCCAGCTCGATATCATACCGCTCTTCTATCAGAAACGGGATCCCGTCAGGCGGGGGCTTTCTTTCACCGGCAGCATTCCAGGCGGCAACACCCGTTAGGAAACGGACGGTAAGCACCCCTGTGAGGGTATGGGGCCCTGGCGCCACCGGGGGATCCTTCATGATCATCATTGGCTGCATCTTGTTTCCCCTCCACGACTGGTACAACCAGGTTTCGCTCCGCTTTTTATCGGTCTCCACGATGAAACTCGGTTCGTTGTCTATTTTCACCTGATCGATATGGAAACTCGTTGTCAGCAGCAGCTGAGAGGTCTGGTTGTCTTCGATTATTTTGGGTGCCTTGTTTTTGGCGAAACGTCCTTCCCGTTTGATGGTAAGCTCTACCAGGGGGGTGTCCGGCTCCAGTAAATCAGACCTTATCTGGAACTGGAGCACAAGTGATTGGCGGGCATATCGCTGTAACAGTTTTTCGGAAAGCTTTCCCTGTTGATATGCCAGGTGGATCAACGATCCATAGAATGGGGGCCAGAATTCGCCGAACTGCAGGTCGAGACCGGCTGCAATCAAAGCGCTATAGGCTTCCCGGGAAAGTTCCCCAAATTCCGCCCGCCGTTGGAGTTCCTCCTTCGCGGCGTAGGATGCGGTTCCGTCATCGCCATAGAAGATGTCAAGGAGATCTCCCTCCGGCTTCTCTGGTCCATAGGTGAAGGGCGGTTTTTCAACGGGGGCGTTTTCGGCCTTGCGTTCAAATTCAGCCAGTTCGTGCATTTGTGGAAATCCCAGTTTTCCAGGGGGCCAATCGGGTTCCCTTCCGTCCTGCTTCCAGATGCCCATTTGTGCTTTTGCAGCCGCAATCTCAGCGGCAACAATCTTTTCTCGGAACGCTTTGAATTCCTCAACAGAAACCAGGAGATCGTCCGTGCGCAGAAATGGCTGCTGAGTGGTGGCCCTGAAAAATCCTTCGGCCACGAGATGGACATTCAGATTTTCATCGCCATCCACAATCCAGACATAAACCCTGGCGAAGGAATTGGAAAGGAAGGGGTAGGCCTCAACCGGTATTACCATGGCTTTCGGGTGTTTTAACAGCCAGGATTCCACGTACGCCTGCACATTGGTCGGGTAGGGAGGCGTTTTGGGGTATGGCTTGGCAATGGATCCCTGGGCCTTTATGCTGTATAAATGTGTTTTGTCCTCACCGTCGGCAGCATCAAGCCCAAACCACTTCAGCCGCGAAGCCGGACTTGGATCGATATTGCGCCAGGGTTTTGCGTAAGCTTCCCCTGCCGCCAGCAACAGCAAAATCGAAAAAGCGGCTACGATAGAATGGTTACATAACCTGTGCATGCGGCAATCCTCCCGGTTATTGAGGGTTTAATTTTTTCATGGTTTTCAGAGGCCGTTTTCGAAATTGCCATTTCGAAAGTAGTTGATTTGTTTGGCACTACCGACCCCGTTGTTTCTTCTAATCTTTCTTTTTCCGTTAACGCATGGATTTGACAGGTTTGTTCCCGAAATCTGCTGGAAAATAAACGGGGGCGGTACTATTCATCCATTATTTTGCGGACTTTCTGGGAAAATTCATGGAGGCTGAATGGCTTTTGAATGAATCCGCGGCATCCCCGAGCGAGGATCTTGGCAGCCTGTTCGTTGATGCTGTAGCCGCTTGACAGCAGTACGCGGATGTCCGGCCTGATTTCCTGCAGTTTTGCAAACAGCTCCACACCGCCCAGGTCCGGCATGATCATGTCCATCACCACCATGTCGACATCAGCCCTGTTGGCCCGAAAGATCTCCAGTGCCGCAGCACCGGAAGCCGCCGTCAGGACTTCATAGCCGAGTTTTTCAAGCATCTCACAGCCGATGTCGAGGATCATGGTTTCGTCGTCGATCAGCAGGATCTTCCCATTGCCGGATACCAGGCGGACATCGGCTGCCGATTCGGCAGTGGCATCCATGTCCACCGCAGGCAGGTAAATATTGAATGTACTGCCTTGCCCCGGATGGCTGGACACGTCAATAATGCCGTCGTGGTTTTTGACAATGCCGTAGGCCGAGGCCAATCCCAGCCCGGTGCCGTGCCCCACCTCTTTGGTGGTAAAAAACGGATCGAAAATTTTCGACATGGTATCCGGATCCATACCGCTGCCGGTGTCCGCAATGGAGATCTTCACGTAACGGCCGGCCGGCAGCGAATGCGGTTGTACGAAAGCATCCTTGAGGATCGTATTTTCCGTTGTAATCGTGAGCTCTCCGCCGGCCGGCATAGCCTGCCAAGCATTGATAAAAATATTCAGCAGGACCTGGTCGATCTGGCCCCGGTCGCACGCGACCGTCGAAAGGCTTTTGTGCAGGTTCTGATGGAAACGAACCTCCTTTCTCGTGCGGCTGAATATGGCTGCGCTGTCATGGATAAGCGCATTGATATCGGTGGGCCTGATCTCGTATTTCCCCCCGCGGGCCATCCCCAAAAGCTGGCTGGTGAGGTCCACGCCGCGCTGGACATAGTTTTCGATGCTGCGCAGCCGTTCGGTATCATCTATCCTGCGGTCGTCATCCAGCAGCATCAAGGATGCGTTACCCTGAATGCCCATCAGCAAATTGTTAAAGTCGTGGGCAATGCCACCGGCCAGGGTACCCAGGGCCTCGATCTTCTGGATCTGGATCAGTTTGTCTTCCAGTCGTTTTTTTTCGGCCTGGGCCTCCCGCAGAGCGGTAAGGTCATGCACCACACAGGTCGCCTTGAGGGGGCGGTTGTCTTCGTCGAACGTGAAACTGGCATTGACCAGCACCCAGAAAACCCGTCCGTTTTTTCCTTTGATGCGATACTCGATGGGCGGCGGGGTCGGGGTGGCGGATTTGAGGCTTTCCATCCGCCGGCTGAATGCGGAGGCGCTGTCCTCGACCATCAGCGTGAGCGGGTCGAGCGCCAAAAACTCATCTTCCATGTACCCCGTGTATTCACACATGACACCGTTGACGTTTAAAAAACGCAACCGCTGCAAGTCCAACTCGAAGATGCCGGCCGGCGCATGCTGAACCAGCTGGCGGTAGCGGGCTTCGCTTTCGCGCAGCTCGGCTTCCATCGCTTTGCGTTCCGTGATGTCTTGAGCCAAGCCCAGAAAAAAAGGTTCTTTCTCGATCTCCAGCAGGCTGATTCGGAGTTGCACCGGAAACGCCGAACCATCTTTGCGCCGCTGGGCACTTTCGATGGACACCAGATCGGCCGTCTGCAATTTTGTCCGGAGCCATTCCAGGGTTTGTTCTGGTTTGAAATTGACATCGACATCCTCCACGTGGCGCGCCAGCAATTCCGCATGGGTGTACCCCAGGCTCTCCCAGGCTTTGCGGTTGGCATCCACGATAGAGCCCCTATCGTCGCTGAGGAAAATGGCATCCGCCGCGTTTTCCACAAGCGTGCGGAATCTTTTTTCGCTGGCCCGCAGGGCTTTTTCGGTCCGGTGGCGCGTGGCGACGTTCAGGGCCAGGAAGAACACGAGGGCGCAGAGCAGGACCAGGACCGCCGTTACCGACCAGATCAGATGGCGGTACCGTTCGGAAAGGGTGGGCTCGGGTTTGTTGAAAAGGGTGCTGCCCGGAGGCAGTGTCGAGGGTTCGATTCCATAGCGTTTCAGCAGAAGATAGTCGAACATGAAGTGGTTGGGACTATTCAGGTTGACCGGGATTGATGCAGCGTTTTCTCCGGAAAGGATGCGTTTGACCAATTGGGCGGCGGCCTGCCCCTGATGAAAACCACTGACGCATTTACCGCCGGTTAACCCTTTGTTGAGCATCCATTCGGAGCGTCCGAAGATGGGAACACTGCTTCCGTACAAAATGGGAGCCAGTTGGTCGGGAGAAACGGGATTGCCGGAACCGTCCTGCCAGAAGGAGATGAAAAAAACGAAATCATCTGCAGGCAGGGCGGCCAGTCTGTCTGCAAGATCGGTAAGTGAAATGTTGATGAGAAAACGGGCGGTCAGTTGCGGGTAATGCCGCCGGAGGACCTCAAGAAAGGTGCTCTTGTTGCTCTGGCCGGTGCCGGTGTAATCGAGGATCACATTTACCGTCGTGGCCCCGGGGCGAGCCTGGGTGGCAAATCGCAGGGTTTCATCGAAATCATCCTTTTCCACGACGCCGGTGACCAGGGGGCTGCCCTCGATCTCCAGCGGATCGAAACGGTTCACGCCGCAGAAGACGGTGGGCGCCTGTTTGAAGAGCCCGTTCTGGCGAGCCAGCGCAAAGCGGTAGGCATTGTCGTCGCAAGCAAGGATAGCGTCAAAACGAATATTGTCGTACTTGAGGCGGTAGATTTCGTCCAGGCTCGTGTAGTAGGCATCCGACTTGATCCGTTTGGTGTCCATGTATTCCACGACCAGGTCCACTGCGGGCATCCTGCCCAGCACTGAATCGATCCCTGTCAGCAGGCTGTCTGACCAGTCCGCCTTGTGGTAGGAATGAAGAATCAGCACCGTTTTGCGATCCGGCTGCGCCGCCCCAGTTATGACCGGCAAGCACACCGTGGACAGGAATAACAGGACGAAAAAGAAGCTGTGACAGCCCTGGAAATTTTTCAGCCCGGGGCGGCCGGAACAACAGGACCAGGAGCGTTTCGACAACGGATAATAATTACGAAAACAAGACATGAGCATCCTTATCAGGATTTCAACAGTTGCAGGTTTCGATTTTATCTCTTTTTTCGGCATATTTTTATGCGACATCGGGGTTTTACGCACCCGTCAGATAGCACCGCCGCCCCTGGCCACTGTCTGCTTGTATTTAAAATGAGAGATGTATTGAAC
>CAZKYZ010000166.1:0-8040 GCA_964557055.1 uncultured Desulfobacterales bacterium | reverse complement strand
CGCCTCCGGTTTGAAACTCGCGTCCGCCTTGATCTTGAACCAAAATCCGTTTTTTTGAGATAGCTTCTGACAGCCTGGGCTCAACCCCTGGTTTTAGGCCACGCTTGCCGTAACAAACCAATATAACCAAAAAGTAATCTTTTAGTCACGTTTCCGTCATCTCCCTTTGATATTCAGTTAAATCATGCTCCGATGCCGCATTGTCCGTCATGGGATACAGGTTCCACCGCTCTATGGGAGCAGGAATTCCATGCCAACCAATAGCAGCGGATAATGGTGCCATGAACGACTCTTGGATGGTGGACCTCATCCATCTGGGCGGCCTAACAAACAAAAAAGAGGAGAACCTTCGATGTTGGCAACGAATCATTTTGAATTAGACACACGGTCTTATCTTGAAGCCATTAACAGATTTTCGACACCCCGGGTTGCCTCGAATTATCCTTCCGCATACCGCCGTCACCACTGGCGCGATAAACGGGAAATGCAATGCATCATAAACGCGTTGGACAGTACCCCGCGGGGGAGCCGTATTCTGGACCTGCCATGTGGCACCGGTCGGTTGACCCGATTGCTCGTCGATCGGGGATTCCGTGTTACCGGTGCAGACGTTTCCGAATCTATGCTATCTCTTGCCCGGATTAGTAACGCGACTTGTCGACCTTCCGTTTCAGGAGCATTTGCGCACGTCGATTACAAGCACCTCGACATCATGCAGACAGGGTATCCGGACGGCTATTTTGATGCCGTCATTTGTAACCGCCTGTTCCATCATTTCACGGAACACATCACCCGGTTGAAGGCGCTGAGAGAACTTCGGCGAATCAGCCGTGGATCCGTAATTATTTCCTTTTTTAATTCCTTCGCCCTTGACGCTGCTTATCGTCGGCTGAGAAACATTGTGATAGGACGAGTGCTTCATGACCGAATTCCGATTGGTTTCAAAACCTTTCATGCAGAAATTCAGTCGGCAGGGTTTCGTGTTCAAAAGAAGATTGCTGTATGCTGGGGAATATTACCCCATTGGTATGTCGTGGTGGTATGACCGCAAGCAAAAGCGAACCAGGGAAATGCCGAAAGAGCGTTTACAATACATTCCGACCGCTATGACCAGTCTGAATGAGAACAGGCAGGAAATAATTAAAACATTTTGATTGACTCAGATCGCAGCTGGCGGTATTGGAGAAATCTACTCCACATTCCCGCAGGGGCCGTTCAAAAAGTGTTTTAGAATAAGACCATGCAGTGCAAGCAGTGCCAAAAACCATTTGAAAATGGAGATCGGATCGCCTCCATGTCCGGGAGCATCATGGGAGACGAGTGCACCGATGCCTATTTTCTTTGCCCCGCGTGCGGGGTTTACACCTTGGTGCAGTGGTGGGATAATTTTACCGGAGTGGAGACCATGAACATGTCCGGACCCATGGCAAAACCGGAAGGGGATGAGCGGGTCGGGCTTATTCAGAAATGCTCGCGGCCCTGGGATAAAAAGTGCCGCTGCGCTGCCCACCGGGCATATTTCAACAACACGCTGGATTGATGCAGAACAGGTGATTCTTCTTGAGCATCTTAAAAAAGCGCTCAGCAGTTCCGTCTATGTCAGCCTGGGACCCAGTGGGGTCGCGGTAATGACAGAACTTACGAATGAACCCGAAACACTGCAGGAACTCATTGACCTTGCGCGCCGGATTGAAACGGCGGTGCAGTGAAAAAAAACCGATTTAACGAAAGGATTCCAGGATGAAAAAGCACCCTAAAAGAATTTTGTTTGTCGTACTCTACCTTTTCACAGGAATACTGATGTTGTCGATTCACGGGGAAGTATGCCTGGCACAGGAGTTCGACGCGGCCCTGAACGTTATGGGGTATGACCGTGATGTAACCATAAAGATAAATGACGTCCACCTGACCAGGATAACCGGGGGCATGTCGCAGTCGACCAGGCTTTTTCTGACGGATGACCCGATGCTGAAGAGTTTCCCTTCCGAAATGCAGACGGAAATGAAACAACTGTTCTGCCTCAAACCGGGCGAAAATACCATTGAGATTTCCTTCAAGGAGAAAGCGCAGACCCAAGCGTTCAACCCGATCACCATCACCATCGATTCGAGCAACTATCAGGTGCCTGTGCTGAAGTATGCGAAGAACCCGGACGTCCAAGAGGGAAGCGCAAAAGGCACGTTTACAATATTTGCCGATGAGCCGGCTGGTTTTACAACGATTGTTCTGGAATAGCCTTCGGCCATTGCCTGACCACCATTTTAATCAACCGTTTCCGAAGCGTGAATTGTAACGACGATACGACTCTTTACATCCGCAAACAACCCTGATATCAAATACCGCGTTATGCGTTCATTTCCGAAAAACAGGCCTGTAATATGACCACTCCTTCTGATCGGAATGAAGGATCACGGCCGTGTCGCAGACCTGGCGCAGCCGATGATAACGTGCCTGTTATCGTTGAAGCGGAAGTGGTGAGCAGTTACGGTACCGGGCTAAAATCGCTCTGGGGCGGGCTTATGTCGGGAACGGCTGCGATCGGCAAATTCGACCGGTTTCCCACGGGACAGTTCTCCACCCGGGTCGCAGCCATTATGCCCGGACTCAAGGCAAGAAAAGAACGATCTCTGGTTAACCAGATGCTTACCGGCCTTTTCAATCTGCCGGATGTTTCGATTCCCGAAGACGCCTGCCTTTATGCCGCTTCGACCGTCGGCGAAATTGATTGCCTGGTGCAGGAAGTAACGGATACGCTTCCGGCCAGTGGTGCCAGCACTCCCGGACATTTTCTGGACAGCATCGCCGGGATTACCGGTATCACCGGCAACAGAATGATGATATCGGCCGCCTGCGCGTCTTCTACAAGCGCCATTGCCATGGCGGCGGCGGCCATCCGGAATGGAGAAACCGACTGCGCGCTGGTGGTTGCGGCGGATGCAGTCACCGAATTTGTGTTTGCCGGGTTTGCCGCGTTGATGGCGCTTGACCCCAAAGGGGCCAGACCGTTCGATCGGGAACGCGAGGGACTCAGCCTTGGTGAAGCTGCCGGCTACATCCTCATCATGAGCCGGAAACGGGCGTTGCAGGAGCAACGGGGATACCTGGCGGGCATATCCGGCTGGGGCATGTCCAATGATGCCAACCATCTGACCGGGCCCTCCAGGTCAGGAGAAGGCCTTTCACGGGCAATCCGAAGTGCCCTGGGAAAGGCGGATGTGGTTCCGGGAGATGTGGACGGCATCTGTGCCCACGGCACCGGTACGGTTTACAACGATGCCATGGAAATGAGATCTTTCCAGGATGTTTTCAGCAACCGCCGACTGCCGGTTTTTTCCATCAAGGGTGGTATCGGGCACACACTCGCTGCGGCCGGGTTGGTGGAGGTCGCTGTTATCGTCAAAGCGCTTGAAGCAGGTGTCCTTCCAGGAACCATCGGTTTGACGTCTCCAGACCCTTTGGCCGAAGGGTTTGTATCGCCGCGGAAAGTCGTTTTAAAGGCCGATACCATCCTGACGACCAATTCTGGTTTCGGGGGAATCAATGCCGCCCTGGTCATCCGAAAAGCGAAGGTGTAGAAGATATGCCAACAGTTGCCGGAACAGGATGGATCAGTCCTGCCGCCTACGGAAAACTGGATGACCAAATCGGCCAGCCGTATGCAGACCTGTCCGAACTTCATGAACGCTTTCTTGAACAGGGCGTTCTTGCCGCCCCTGTTCGCAACTACGCCAAGATGGTAACCGAAGCCAGGAGGACAGTCGTTGCCGCCGCGCTTGCCCTCTATCATGCCGGAGTCGACCGCCTTTCCCCAATGCGGGAAAGCATGGGCATTGTCGGGGGGGGATCCCAGGGCTGCCTGTCCATAAACGAACGATATTATTCGGATTATGTCCATTACGAAAAAAAAATGGCCCGGGGAAGTCTGTTTGCCTACACCCTGCCGACCAGCGCATTGGCGGAAATTGCCATTCATTTCGGTATAAATGGGCCGCTGCTTTATGTCAGCAGCACCGGGGATCCGAAGAAATATCTATATCGATGCGCTGTTTCTCTGATGGAAGAATATTTATCCGCCGGTATGCTTGCCGTCTGGGATACGACGGATCTGGTAACGTGTATGGTCATCAGGGCGAATATCCAGGACCGGGATCACAAAGCTGCTGAAAGTTCACAATGATGAATCAGGAGAACCTGAAAAAAAAAGAAATCCGCAAACGCCTCAAGAAGCTTCTAGTGGAAGAGCTCGCTTTGCAAGGCATCGACCCGGAAGACCTGGCTGATAACGAACGCCTGTTTGACGGGGGCCTCGAGCTTGATTCACTGGACGCCGTAGAGATCGCCGTTATTCTGCAGCGCTCTTTTGATCTTGAAGTCAAGGATGCCAAACTCGGTCGTCGAATATTTCAGACCATTGATACGCTGACCAGCTGGATTTATGAAAAACAGGAATCGAGATAGAAAAGGGGCGGTGACGATTTGTCCGCTGTCTATCGGACACATTTCCGGTCTCCTGGCCCTCCAACTGTTTGCGGTTTTGTCGGTTTTTGACCTTCGCCTGGCGATTATCCCGCTGGTTTTGTTTGTGGGAGTCGCCCTGGCCGCTCCCTTTTTCCCCCAACTCCATTTTTTTTTGCCGGTGTACCGCAGAGGCAAGCCTTCCCAGGCCGCAGTGGGGCTGACCTTTGACGACGGTCCCGACCCGCAGACGACCCCCATGCTTCTAAGCCTGCTAAAGGCGTTCGGATACCAAGCCACCTTTTTTGTCAATGGCGACAAAGTCCGAAGATATCCGGATTTGATAACGGATATTCTTGCCGCTGGCCATGAGATCGGCAATCATTCCGACACCCATGACAGCCTGATCATGCTCAAAGGGTATCGGGCCCTGGCGGCAGAGATTTCCGCCTGCAATCGCAGTCTGGAGGTTTTTGGTATCCGCCCCCTGGCCTTCCGTCCACCGGTGGGCATTACCAATCCCCATCTTTTTAGAGTACTGGTGGAAAGGGGAATGTTTTGCGCCGGTTTTAGCTGCCGGGCAGCGGATTTCGGAAACAGACGCCTGAAGAATTTGTCCGTTAAAATTCGGCGCAAAATGAGAATCGGTGATGTGGTGCTGCTGCACGAAGGGATTCCAGGGGATCGGTCGGATACCAACCGTTGGGAAAAGGAAGTCAGACATATTTTTATGGAGATCCAGCGGCGACACTGGTCCGGCATTGCCATGTCGGCTGTCATACAAAAGCCGGTGATGAAAAGCCTGGGGAATTCCACAGCACTGGGAAATATTGCCGGCTTTTATGATGGACTTGCGCCGGACTATGACCGTGAACAGGAAAGCGGTGGACAGCGGAGATTGCGCGGACAGGAGGAAAAAAGAGTCTTGCAGAAAATTTCGCAACGGATCCGTTCGGGGGACCGGGTGCTCGAAATCGGTGCCGGTACGGGACGATTGACCATTCCCCTGGCGGAAGCAGCCGCTTCCGTGGTTGCTGTTGATGCCTCACAGGCCATGCTGACCATTTTGAAAAAGAAAGCAGCCCGGCGCGGCATTGCCAATATAGAATTTGTGCACGCCGACATACGAGCGCTGGAGGGCTTCCGCAAACTGGATGCGGTATTCGCCGTTTCCAGCCTGGAGTACATACCGGATCTTGCCGATTTCCTTTGCGACATTCACAAAATGCTGCGGCCAGGGGGCGTTTTGTGCCTGACCATCGCCAGACGCTCCGCCCTGAGGATAGCTGTTCAGATCGGCAATGCCATGCGCCAGGGATTGTGGTTGCATGCCTGGAGCGAACGGGAAATGGCGCAATTCTTGACAAGGGCCGGGTACACGGCTATTGAGATCGTTCCCTTCGGTTTGCAATCGTTCTTTTGCCGGGGAATCCTGATGGAAGTGGTGGCAATGAGGTGATCGTTGCTGAGCCGTGCAGGCTTCCTCCCGGGCAAGGCTTCCGTTATGAATACCGCCGGTTGGTGCGGATAAATCGAATGAAATCGCCTGCATTGGTCAGCATTCGCAGCCAGCTGTCCGGGGATTTCCAGACCATGCTTGCATAATTCAACATGGTCCTGGGGCGCTGGTAGTGGGTGCGGTAAAAATCGGTATGAAGTTCTTCCAGGCGCTTTTCGGTAAATCCGTGGGGAACAAACAGGAAGCGCATACAGTCCATCTTCTCCCAGTCTTCGGTAAACGTCCCGTATTCTTCGATCCGTTCATAGATGGGTGAACCGGGAAAAGGCGTAAACTTGGAAACGTTGAATTCATCAATGGGCAGCGAAAACACAAATGCCTTGCTTTTTTTGATACTTGTCTCCGTCTCTCCGGGAAGCCCCATCATCAGCAACCCTTTGGTACGTAAGCCGGCATGGTGTATTTCGATGATTTTTTCCGCCAGCAGGTCGATGTCCACATTCTGGCGATGCCGACTCAGCAGGGCTTGATCCGCCGTTTCGATGCCGAGGCTGACCATCCAGCAGCCAGCGGCTTTCAACCGTCGCAGGAGACCGCAGTCGATGTGCTCCGCCCGGACCGTACAGTTGAAGGTCATGGGCAGGGGCCTGCGGACCAATTGCTGTGTCAGGTCCTGAACCCGTTTGCGATGGAAAGTGAACTGGTCGTCGTAAAAATTGATATGGCGGATGCCGAAACGCCGGTTCAGGTAGCGCATGTGCTCATAGAGATAGTCGGCGGAGTTGAACCGGAAACTGCGGCCGAATACGGAACGATCGCAATAGCTGCAGGAATAGGGGCAACCGCGGCTGGAGATACAGCTCGTGTTGGGCGCTTTGGGGTAGCTGAATAGCGGCAGCCGGTAAAGGTTCGGGTAGTCCGTCAGCTTTTCATAGGCGGGGAAGGGAAGGGTATCCAGATCAATGCCCTTGGGCCGGTACCCGTTGAAGATTGTCTCCCCGGACCTGTTCCGGCAAACGATGCCCGGAATCTTGGACCGTGATTGGTCGGCGTTCTGCATCAGTTCCAGGAGTGTCTCTTCGCCTTCGCCGACAGTGACGATGTCGACCGGTGCAAAGACATCCAGGATACGGCCTTTCAGGGCAGAAACATGGGGACCGCCGAAAATGGTGGTTATTTCCGGCAGGATCCGCTTGGCCAGAGCGGCAATACGGACGCCATCCAGGAAGCTGGAGGTCGTGGTGCTGATCCCCATGAAAGCCGGGCGGAGCGTTTCCAGAATGGAGCGAATGCGGTCGTCGGAATCGGGAAAGGCGAAACAATCCACCACGCTGGCTTTGAACCCGTGTTTTTCAACCCAGGCCGCCATGCTCAACAGGCCGATGGGCGGCATGATATTGGCTTTGCGGGAAATGTCGTGCCGGGCCGCCTTTTTGCTGTAGCCCAAAGGATGAATCAGAAGGATTGAATCGTATTGAAGATATGATTTCATAGCGCAGACTGGTGTACCAGATTTTTCCGATTTTTTCAAACAGGGCAGCGAACCATCTTGACAGACAGGCGAGGGCATTGTACTTTTTTATTCTCTGCGAAAAGCGATACCGCCCACAACAAGGGCCCTCCCATGAGAAAATATCCGATCATAATGAAATGGCTCTTGACGGGGATACTTTGTGTTGTCTCTTTTGCATCAGCCCAGGCAGTGCAGGTTCAGCATGCCGTAACAGCCGGATCTTTTTATCCTGCGGATAAAAAAGAACTTTTGACCGCTATAATGTACTATACCGAGCGGATTCGCGCGATAGATAACCCGGACGAACCTACAAGACGGCTGCGGGCCGTTGTTATGCCGCATGCCGGTTTCATTTATTCCGGCCTGACTGCTGCCCATATCCAAAGCGTTTTGAGAAACCGGTCGTTCCGTCATGTCGTTGTTCTGGGGCCGGATCATTATATCGGGTTCGATAATTGTGCGCTCACCGATGCCCAAATATATGAGACGCCGCTGGGACCGATTCCCATAAGTACCAAGGCGGACTTTCTTCGAAAGGATCCCGACCTCTTCCGGCCGGTTCCCGAATCTGCCCAAAGAGAGCATTCCGTCGAAGTGACACTTCCATTTCTGC
>CAZKYZ010000165.1:0-8047 GCA_964557055.1 uncultured Desulfobacterales bacterium | reverse complement strand
TTGCTTCGGGCGGGGAAAAAGCCCTGGAAATCTACGCTGCCAACAAGGATAAAATTGAACTCGTCATTCTTGACATGGTTATGCCGGACATGGGCGGTGGCGATGTTTTCGACCGCCTAAAAGCCTTGAACCCAGAAGTGAAAGTACTTCTCTCCAGTGGCTACAGTATCAACGGACAAGCTACGGCAATAATGGAACGGGGTTGTGAAGGTTTTATCCAAAAACCCTATGATGGTGCTGAAATTTCCCAGAAAATTCGGGAAATTCTGAACAAGAAATAGAGACTGTTGTTGGGGCTGGATTTGTGAAGACGTATGGCACATCCTCCCTTCAGAACGGTTTTTTACGTTTGACAGGGTCGCCTGAATCCGGCGGAATCGCTTTTGGAACGAACCGTATGCCGATGCGAATCAAGCCGCGGACGGACTTGCAGCAGACACGAATGACTCTTTCGAAAAAGCGGATTGATACGACTCGGGGGAAGCTATGGGAGAAAAACAGAAAAACCGGGTGAACATTACCGACCCTCTTGTACTGTTTGGTTTCGGCCTGGCCGGCATTTACTGGCTCATCGAAACATTCATGTCCGTTTTTCTTTCGGTCGACATCAGTTTCATGGACAATCTATTCGGCTCCGGCGGCATCAACGAACTCTGGCCCCGCCTGGTCGTCCTCTGCCTTTTTATCATTTTTGGATCGCATGCCCAGTTCACCATTAACAGCCGCAAAAAAGCCGAGGAAAAACTGCGCAGATTAAACGAGGAATTGGAGCAACGCGTTCGAGATCGAACCCTTCAACTGGAAAAAGCCAACAAAAACCTTGAAAAATCAATTCAGCAGACAAAAATGATGGCCAGTAAAGCCAAAGCGGCAAATGTGGCCAAAAGCGAATTTCTGGCAAACATGAGCCATGAAATCCGTACCCCCCTGAACTCCATAATTGGCCTGGTTGAACTCACCCTTCAAACGGATCTCACCCCTGAACAGCAGGAAGATCTTGCGGTGGCCGGGTCCGCTGCACATGCCCTGCTTGCTGTTATTAACGACATTCTCGACTTTTCCAAAATTGAAGCCGGTAAACTGGAGTTGGAAAAACGGTCCTTCGATCTGAGAGATTCGATCGGGGAGTCCATGCGAATTATGGCCTCTAAGGCCTATGAAAAAGGTGTTGAGCTCGCTTATGAAGTGGCTTTGGATACACCGGATAAAATTGTCGGGGATTCCGCCCGCTTCCGGCAGATCCTGCTCAACCTCGTCGGCAATGCCATAAAATTTACGGATGCGGGTGAAGTCGTTGTCAGCGTTACGCTGGAACGAAAACTCGATACGGACGTATATATACAGTTTGCGGTGTCCGATACCGGCATCGGGATCAGTCCTGAAAAGCAGGAAACCATATTCAGTGCTTTCGAACAGGCGGATGGCAGTACGACCCGAAGATTTGGTGGTACCGGTCTCGGTCTGGCGATTTCACGCCAGCTGGTCAGCCTGATGAATGGCCGGATATGGGTGGAAAGTACACCTGCGGAGGGAAGCACGTTTTTATTTACGGCCATGTTCGAGGTCGAGACGAAAACAAAAGCGGACACTCCTGTATCCAGACGTTTTGATAAAAAAACTGCCTTGATTATTGATGACAACGCATCCGTTCGCAGAATCGTAGGCAAACTGTTGACCGATATGGGCCTCTCGGTTCTAACAGCCGCCGATATGGCCGGAGCGGAAAAACAGCTTTCACCAAACAGCCGGAAAATTGACCTATTTTTGATGGATTCAGACATTCCCGGCCGCGACAGCCTTGCAGACACTTCGAATCTAATCCGCAATCACAGGGATGTAGCCATTATCATGATGATGACCAGCAATGGCATAAAACGCAGAGAGAAATATAAGGCCATTAACGTCACCCTTTCCCTGAACAAACCGGTCCGACCGTCGGAACTGACCGCAGTTGTCGCGATGGCTCTCGAAGGTACGGGCCAACAACTTGACGATACCCCTCAAAAACAAACAAAGGCGGATCACGGCCGTTCCCTCAACATTCTGGTTGCCGAAGACACTCCTTTTAACCAGGCCTTCATTAAGCGGCTGCTGACCAGATGGCATCACGTTCCCACGATTGTCACCAATGGCGCCGAAGCGCTGGACGCCTATGAAAAACAAGCGTTTGATCTGATTCTGATGGATGTCCAGATGCCTGAAATGGATGGTTTCGAAGCAACCCGGGCCATTCGGGAAAACGAAGCAAAAGGGCTGCCCCGTACACCGATTATCGCCATGACGGCCCATGCCATGAAAGGGGATCGGGAAAGGTGCCTGGATGCCGGAATGGATGATTATGTGCCCAAACCGATTTCACCTGAAGCGCTTCAACAATCGATACGGGTGCTTGTGGCGGATATTGATCGACCGGAAACGGATAGCCCTTCTAAACCGGAATTGTCCTCGGAAATCGACTGCGGCTCCATGCTCAAGGCTTTTGATAACGACTGGGATTTTTTCTGCGAAGCGGTGCAAATGTTTATTGAAGACTTTCCGCCCATGATCAAAAATATCGGCCAGGCAATTGAAAAAAACGATTCCGATGATCTGCGCCGGACCGCCCACGGCCTGAAGGGGATGCTGCTCAATTTCCAGGCCGGCGAAGCTGCAAATACTGCCCTGGAGCTCGAAGAAAAAGGAAGAATCCGGCAGACGGAAGGGACAAATGCTCTTTATGATCGACTGCGGACGGAAATGGAACAATTTCAGAAAACCCTTACGGCCTTCGTCGGGAACCGAAACTCATGAATATTCTGATTGTCGATGATGACAACATAACCCTTCTGAAACTCAGCCATTTTCTAAAACAATGGGGACATACTGTCTATGACGCTATTGACGGCAGGCAAGCGCTTGATGTGTTCCTGTCTACAGAAATTGACATGGTAATTACGGACTGGTCCATGCCCGAGATGGACGGTATGGAACTGGTTCGCGAACTCCGCAGGCTGCTTGTTGATCGGCCCTTCGTCTACGTAATGCTGCTGACGGCCCGTTCACAGAAAGAAGATGTAATTACAGCCCTGGCGGATGTCAGGGCTGACGATTATATTATTAAACCGTTTGATCCGGGCGAACTGCGCGCCAGAATTCAGGTGGGTGAACGGATGGTCCTTTTGGAGAGGAAGCTGCGGGAATACGGCCACGGCCTGGAACAGATCGTTCTGAATCAAACCCGCGTTATCCGGCAAACCCAGGAGGAAACCATCATACGCCTGCTGTCCACGCTGGAATCGAGAGATGAGGAAACCGGCGGTCATGTGCGACGGATCGGCCTTCTCAGTGCCTTTCTGGCCACAGCAGCCGGATGGCCAAAAAGCGATATTGAAGACCTTCGGCTTGCGGCTCCCATGCACGACATCGGCAAAGTCGGTATTTCCGATTCAATCCTTAGAAAGCCAGGACCATTGAACGCACAGGAATTTGAAATTATCAAAACCCATACCACCATTGGGGGCGAGATAATGAAAAATTCCGAATACCCCATGATCCGTATGGCCAGGGATATCGCCCTTCATCACCATGAAAAATGGAATGGCAGCGGATATCCGGACGGGCTGCCGGGAGAAGAAATACCGCAACCGGCGCGTATCGTTTCTCTGGTAGATGTATTCGATGCCTTAATTCATACCCGCGTTTACCGTCACGCACTGCCTGAACCCGAGGTGCTGGAAATGATTTCCGAAGGCAGGGGAACAGCTTTCGATCCGCAGTATGTTGACCTTATGATGGACAATCTTGCCATGATACGAAAAATAGTCGCGGAAACGCCGTAATCAGGTCAACAGGCAGGTATTTTTTGTTTTTCCGGGGAGGCCCGTTTGGCATGGAGGCTCAACACACATATTTCCTGGTGGATGACGACCGCATATTTATCCAGCGGATGCAGCGATATCTTGAAAAAGCCGGTCACACAGTCTATCATTCCGTAGACAGTACGACGGCAGCCGAGGCCATCTTGAGCCGTAATCCGGATTGCGTTCTACTGGATATCATGATGCCGGGTGTCGACGGCCTGGAACTTTGTCGAAGCCTTCGCAACAAAACGGGTCCAAACGATCTGACCATTGTCATTATCTCCAGCAAAACCTACGAATTCGATAAAAAGCGGGCCATGGCATTCGGCGCCGACGGGTATATTACCAAACCGGTGAATCCCGATACCATTGTCGATCAACTGGAAAGAATCACCAACGATCGGCTGGAGCTTATTTTCTGGGGTATCCGGGGAACATTGCCGGTCCCCGGCCGACAATCTGTTCGATACGGGGGAAATACCCCCTGTATCAGCATTGAATTCCCAAAGGGGGATTTTTTCATTTTCGATGCCGGTTCCGGAATTAAAAACCTTTCCGACTACCTGATAAAAAGCAAAACGTCCCCCCTCGAGGCCAAAATCCTGATTTCCCACCCCCACTGGGATCATATCAACGCGCTTCCCTATTTCGCGCCGCTTTACACACCCGGCAATCAGTTCGAAATTCTGGGGCCTTCCCAAACCGATTTAACCATACGGGACCTGATTGCAGGACAGATGGATGGTGTCTATTTTCCCATAAAAATAAAAGACTTCGGTTCCACAATTACATTTCGAGACCTGAAAGAAGAATCGTTTGATCTAGGCAGCGCACGAATCAGCACCATGCTGCTCCACCATCCCGGCTACTGCCTCGGGTATCGCGTTGACTATAAAACCAGGTCCATCTGCTATATCACCGATAACGAGCTCTACCCGAAAACATCCACCTTGTACAATGAAAGCTACGAGATAAGATTGGCCCGATTTATCCAGGGAGCCGATGTACTGATCACCGACAGCACCTACATGGATCATGAATATGAAAACCATATCAATTGGGGCCACTCCCCCGTAAGCCGGGTGGTTGACCTGGCCGTTGCCGCCGATGTAAAACGCCTTTGCCTGTTCCACCACGACCCGGACCAAACGGACGATGATATCGACCGGAAGCTCAATACAGCCCGTGAGCTGCTGCAGCAACGAAAGGCCGCCGTACATTGTGACGCACCGGCGGAAACCGACCGCCTCGTTATATGAAAATCCTGCTCTTCTACCCTGCCTGCCTGGAGAAAAGAATCCATACCGAAGACATCGAGACGGTGCCTATCGGATTGTATTTCATCGCCTCTGTACTGAAATCAGCCGGCCACCAGGTCGAAATCGTTAACGGAAATCTCTTGGGTGGCGATACATCCGCCATCCGGGATCTGCTTTACAGAACCCGGCCTCAGGTTCTCGGCGTCTCCATACTGAACGCCAATCGATGGGGGGGCATAGAGGCTGCCCGTATCGCAAAATGTATGGACCTCAAAATAGTGACGGTTTTTGGAGGGGTGGGGGCAACGTTTTTGTGGAATCATCTGCTTACCCACTTTTCAGAGATCGACTATGTCGTTGTGGGAGAAGGCGAGCGCACCGTTCTCACATTGATCGATCACCTGGGATCCGATCATCGGATCGGGGAAATCGCTGATATTCCGGGAGTTGCCCTGCGTCACAAGGGATTGATCCGGTATCACCCAGGCGTGCCGCAAGCAGATGACTTGGACACACTGCCGGACCCTTCCGAATATTTTACCTACAATCACCTGATCCTTACCAGGGGCTGCGGCGGCAACTGCCGCTTCTGCGGTTCGCCGGCAATATGGGGGAGAAAAATTCGCTCCCACTCTCCGGAGTATTTTGTCCGTCAGCTGGAACGCCTGCACAAACGAGGCGTCAACTTTTTCTTTGTCTCCGACGACACCTTTACCTTTAATAAAAAAGCGGTTATGGCGGTCTGCCGCTTACTTATCGAAAAAGCACTGCCCATCACATGGGCGGCCATATCCCGGGTTGACTTTGTGGATGGAGAAATCCTGTCGTGGATGAGACGGGCAGGCTGTATTCAGATAAGCTACGGTGTGGAAAGCGGATCAAAACAGATCCGCAAATACCTCAAAAAAAATATTCGGGAAGAACAGATACAAAAAGCTTTCCAACTGACATCCAGATGGGGTATTCTATCACGCGCATATTTTATATACGGCTGCCCCGGAGAATCCGACGAAACAATAGCGCAAACACTGGCACTCATTGCTGTCATAAAACCGCTGGCAGCCATCTTTTATATACTGGACCTTTTCCCCGGCACCGCGATCTATGAAGAATTTAAAGAAAAATCGGGCGCTACAGACGATATCTGGATGGCGCCT
Source organism: uncultured Desulfobacterales bacterium (assembly GCA_964557055.1). Lineage (GTDB taxonomy): Bacteria > Desulfobacterota > Desulfobacteria > Desulfobacterales > CAZKYZ01 > CAZKYZ01. The sequence goes on along the minus strand of CAZKYZ010000165.1, from coordinate 1,792 downwards.
GTTGAAGACATCATGTATTTTGAAACCGATCCGCAACTGACACAAGACCAGGTGCGTGAATTCGGGCGCCGCCTCCGGGACGGCTTTCATAAAATGCTGCCGGAATTCGCTACAGCCGTCGAACTCGAAGACGATCCGGATTTGTATCCCCTTCACGCTGATTTTTTGTCTCGGTTAGGGCTCACCTTCAGCCACGGGGATTACTCGGAGGGCAAGGTCCCCCATGCCATGAAAACGGCGGAACAACTGTTTCGACGCGCCATTGACTACCATCCGAATGCCAGAGCATTTTTAGGACTGGGAATGTTGAAACAGCGACAGAGAGATTTCCATGGAGCCATTCATTATTTATCGGAGGGCGCCAATTCATTTCCCCAAGATGAGCAGATTCAAACCTGCCTGGGGATCTGCCTGATGAGCACAGGCAACTATAAAGCCGCTCTGAAAACCCTGCTCCCGTTTACATCCAATGTTGCGGTTCACCCCTATATTTCAGCCTGCTACCGGGCTTTAGGAGACGTGACGCCAGCTGAAAACGACAAAAAAAAACAGCACTAGCGTAAAAGCAACCATAGAATATTAACTGTAACATAAATGCAATAAAGGTTTATAATGAACGAATTTATTAGCTGGTGGCAGCATATCCCCGAACTGATTGACCCGGTCATACTGGAACTCGGCCCCATCAAGCTGCAGTATTACGGTTTGATGTATCTCGTCGCCTTCGGCGTCACCCTTTTAATGGCACTGCTTCGGATTCGGACAGAAAAGCGTTTTTCCATGTCTTCGGAGCAGGTGAAGGATATCACGACCATCATGCTGCTGGGCGTGATTGCAGGCGGACGTTTGGGATATGTACTCTTTTATAATCCAGGTTATTATCTGCAGCACCCCTTGGAAATCTTCCTGCCTTTTGAATTTTCGGACGGGATCCGTTTTACCGGCATAACCGGGATGTCCTATCATGGTGGATTGATCGGGGCAATTCTTGGGGCCTACCTTTATATCCGCAAGACCGGGCTTGATTTCAGAGAATGCGCGGATCTTTTTATTCCGGTAATACCGCTCGGATACACATTCGGCCGAATCGGAAACTTCATCAATGGAGAACTGTTCGGCAGGATCACCACCGCACCGATCGGGATGTATTTTCCGGGAGCACCGGGCCAGGCCCTGCGGCACCCGTCTCAATTGTACGAGGCCCTTTTTGAAGGACTTTTCCTGTTCACGGTTCTGTGGCTGCTGCGCAAACGGGCGCTGCCGCGGGGAAGCATGCTGGCGCTGTACTTAATCGGCTACGGAACGGTCCGGTTTGTTATCGAATTCTTCCGACAGCCCGATGCCCACTTGGGATTCGTGGCATTATCATTTTCCATGGGGCAAATCCTCTGCTTCCTCATGATCGCTGCGGGACTGACCCTGTTCGCTCTGTTCAAAAAGGCGGACCGGGAATCATGATTCCTGCGGCGGATATCGATCTAACAGGGTCTTTTCCGGTGGCTTAGAATTCCGATACAAAATCGACAAGCAGATTATCTGTTTTTCAAATCCTTGCCGCTGGAAACATGTACAATTTCCTTGAATCCGGTAACCGTTTGATGTAAAATTTATTTTTACCTTTGTTTACACGGGATACCGTCTGTTTGCCAAAATATATCGATAGGGAGATTATTTGATGCGTTGGATAATGTCAGTGACCCTGATAGCTGCTTTTTTTGTCCTGATTGGAGGGCCTGCTATGATCCAGGCCCAGGACAGCCTGAAGACGTCTCCGGTTACGGAGATGAGAACG
>CAZKYZ010000164.1:0-8050 GCA_964557055.1 uncultured Desulfobacterales bacterium | reverse complement strand
CTCCTCGGCCTTCGCTGCCCCCCCTTCCCCGACAAATCGGAGAGGGCGGCCTAAAAAAACTCAACACCGCCGCTGTGGATCGGATCGTTCCCGGCTTTTGCAGTATTCGGGTAAAATCGCTTATCTCCTTGACAATACACGCTGTTTTCAGCCATACTCAATTGATCATCGTCCACTCTGCAAACCAGTCTCAAACGGTATGGATAACAATACAACAATCAATGAACTTTCTCCCCAACGGTCAGCCGACCTGCGTCATGAAATCCGGTTTCTGAAGGCGACCGTGTCTGCTCTCAGAAATCAGTTGGAATCAAGCCATCAAGAGCAAAATCAGATGCAGCAGAAGGAAAAAGCCCGCCGGTATTATGAAACCGGCCAACTTAAAGAAACCATATCTTCTCTACGGGAAATGCTCGAACAGATTGAATTCAAACACACCAAAGGGGTTCAGGCGGTAGAAACGGAGGCCGCTGAAACCATTTCCCAGATGAAAGAAACCATCTATACGCAGCGCAAAGAGCTTGAACACACGCGGTTGTTGTACGAAGAAAAGCGCCACAGCCTGAAAAATCGCCACGAGGAGGAAATCCGTCAGCTTCGCAAAACAATTGCCGTCATGAGGGATAAACTGGAGAAAAAGCATGGATAAAAACCCGCAAAAGGCCCAGGCGGAACCTCTCACGGAGGCTTCTCTCGAAACATCCGACAGACTGAAGCTGCGGCAGGCCGAGATGCTGCTCAATGTTTCCAAGACACTTGCCACCTATGACTCGCTCGATGAAATGCTGGCAACCCTGGTGGATATGGTGACTACCGAAGTTGCCGGTGAACGCGGCACCGTTTTTTTAAATGATGCCGAAACGGGTGAGCTTTATTCCCGAATCGCCCACGGCAATTTCCAGCACGAAATCCGGATACACAACAACAGCGGAATCGCCGGTCATGTGTTTACCACCAGGCAAGGCGCAATTGTCCACGACGTTTACACCGACGAGCGGTTCAATCGTTCCATTGACGAAATGACCGGTTTCCGGACGGAAAATATTCTATGTGCCCCCATCAACACGACCAGAGGAGAGACCATCGGTGTTGCCCAGGTACTGAATAAAAAAACCGGGCGGTTTACGGAAAACGACATGGCGATTCTGCGGGCCATGACGACTCAGGCGGCGGTGGTGCTCCAGAGTACCCAGTTCATCGAACTCATGGAAAAGGCCCGTAAAAAGGAAATGGCCTTTTTCGATGTCGTATCCGACATTACAGCCGAGATCGACCTTGCCGCAATCCTGCAAAAAGTCATGGCGGAAGCGACTCGGATGTTGAACGCGGAGCGATCCACCCTCTTTCTAAACGACGCCGACGCAAAGGAACTGTTTTCCAAAGTGGGCGAAGGCCTTGGGGTTTCGGAAATACGGCTCCCCAATCATAAAGGGATTGCGGGAGCCGTGTTCACCACCGGAGAGACAATCCGGATACCTTACGCATACGCCGATTTACGCTTCAACCCCGAGTTCGATAAAAAAACCGGATTTTTCACCCGTTCTATTCTGTGTGTTCCCGTCGTCAACAAATCAGGAAAAACCATCGGTGTGACCCAGGTTCTCAACAAACGCGGAGGCCATTTCTCCGATGAAGACGAGGGACGCCTGAAAGCCTTCACGGCCCAGGTTTCCATCGCGCTGGAAAACGCCAAGCTGTTCGATGACGTCCAAAACATGAAAAATTATAATGAGGCTATTTTGGAAAGCATGTCCAACGGTGTGATTACCGTGAACGAAGTGGGGGTTATCGTCACCTGTAACGCATCCGGGCAGCGCATCTTCCAAATGAAGCCCGTCGAGATCATGGGAAAAGCGACCAAAGACTTTTTTATGGGCAAAAACGAGTGGGTTCTGGAAAAACTGGCGCGGGTTGATGCATCCCAGGCTCCGGATGTAACGATGGATATGGAAATCCATCTCCCCGGACGAACAATATCCGTCAACATGACCATCCTTCCTCTGGTAAACACCGAAGACAGAAAACTCGGTTCGATGATTATGATTGAAGATATCAGCAAAGAAAAACGCCTCAAGTCCACCATGTCACGCTATATGGATCCCATCCTGGCGGACAGACTTGTGCTTCAAGGGGAGGACATCCTGGGTGGTAAAAATGAAATCGCTACTATCCTGTTCTCCGACATTCGAAATTTCACCTCCATCAGCGAGGATCTGGGCCCCCAGGGAACGGTCTCTCTGTTAAACGAATATTTCACCGTCATGGTGGAATGCATCCAGTCGGAAGGCGGTATGCTGGACAAATTTATCGGGGATGCCATTATGGCCGCATTCGGGATGCCAATCCCCGGGGAAAATGATGAAGACCGCGCGGTGAGAGCCGCCATATCCATGATGAACGAACTGCAGCGTTTCAATTCAAACAGAATCGCGGTCGGGAAAAATCCCATCGACATCGGTATCGGGCTCAATACCGACCAGGTTGTTTCCGGAAACATCGGATCACCGAAACGGATGGACTACACCCTGATCGGGGATGGCGTCAATTTGGCTTCGCGGCTGGAAAGCGCCTGCAAACAGTACGCCGCCCATATCCTGATCAGCGACAATACCTGCCGCAAACTGCACGGCACCTATCGGATGCGTGAAATTGACCGGGTCATTGTAAAAGGGAAGACGGAACCGGTGGCGGTCTATGAAATATTAGACTATCATACGAAAAAAACCTTTCCCAACCTTTTTGAAGTGTTGAACAATTTCAGAGAAGGACTGGAACGCTACCGTGCCCGGAAATGGGATCAAGCCGGACATCTCTTTCGTACGGCCCTGGCATTAAATCCTTCCGACAAGCTGTCGCAGATATATATCAATCGCTGTGACGATTTGACCCGGAACCCGCCCGGCGAAGAATGGAACGGGGTCTACCGGCTAACATCCAAGTAAAATAACATGAAGCATATTCTGGAAAACATTCAGGTAAACATACCCTTTCACATGCTGGCCGACGGTTACCTGGAGTTGTTCATGAAACACGGCCTCAATCCGGAAATCGGGCTCGATGCCTCCACGCTGGGCAGTTGCAGCAAAACCGAGTTTGGGCAGGTAGCCGCAAAATTTCTGGACCACGGCAGACGGATTACCCTGCACGGCCCTTTCATGGACCTTTCCCCGGGGTCGTCGGACCCCGCCATTCTCGACATCACCCGCCATCGTCTGGATCAGGTCCTGGAACTTGTATCCGATGTGCCGGTGCGTACAGTTGTCTGCCATGCCGGTTATGACAGCAGCCGGTATGGGTTCTCGCTGGAAGACTGGATGGAGAAGGCACTTGAAACCTGGAGCTGGTTCGGTAACGAAATTCGGCGGCTGGGCAGCCGCCTTATGCTGGAAAATGTTTATGAAAAGCATGCCCACGATCTGGCGCCGCTGTTTGACAACCTGAATCAGACAGAAATCGGCTTTTGTTTCGATGCCGGCCACATGCATGCATTTGGGGACGCATCGATGCATGATTGGCTGAAGGTTCTCGGCCATCGAATCGGCCAGGTCCACCTCCATGACAACACCGGAAAAGACGACGAGCATCTGGCCCTCGGGAAGGGAACCATCCGGTTCGACCTTCTTTTCGAACTGCTGGTTCGATCAAAAACAGACGGGATCATTGTCACGCTGGAGCCTCATTCCGAAGCAGACTTGTGGCCAAGTGTCGCATACCTGGCATCCAATCTGACGGCATTCTTTGGAGAGTAGTTCATTGAACAGCAACTGCCGGAAAAAACAGACCCGCCTATGATCTGGGATACCCTGATTGTCGGCGCCGGACCGGCGGGTTGCGCGGCTGCCTATGACCTCGCTTCGGCCGGTGCCAGTGTCCTGATCGTCGACAAACAGGAATTCCCACGCCCCAAAGCCTGCGCCGGCGGGCTCACCGTAAAAACAGTACAGACGCTCCGATATCCCGTAACAGCGGTGATCCGCAAACAGTGTCACGGCATTATCGTGGGAAACAATCGCGGCAAAGAACGCGAACTGAAGGGCCGGCTCCCGATCTGCTACATGAGTGTCCGCAGCGAACTGGATACCTACTGTCTGAACAAGAGCATAGAAAAGGGGGCCTCTTTTCGTGTTGTCGATAAAATTGTGCACGTCACAGAGAAAAACGGAAGCGTCGAAATAAGGACTCCAAATATGTCCTTTCAGGCGAAATATCTCATCGGAGCTGATGGTGTTAACAGCCGTGTCCGCCGGCTGCTGTATGGCAATACCGGGGGCCACCTGTCCATGGCCATGGAGGCAATTTTGCCGATACCGGCTGAAAAAATCCAAATGCGGATCGACTTCGGGGTGGTGCCCAACGGATATGGATGGGTTTTCCCCAAAATGGATCACGTCAATATCGGCATCTACTCGTCATCACCGGCAGCGGATTTGAAACCAAGCGCCTTGAAACAGTATGCCGCCAAACGTTTCAGCGGAGTGCCCCTATCACAGGTACGCTCGTATCCCATCGGCACAGGAAACTTGAACCCCTGGGGACGTTACCGCAGAACAATGCTCTGCGGTGATGCGGCATTTTTGGCCGACCCGCTTACGGGAGAAGGCATCCATAACGCCGTCAAAAGCGGCCAGGCCGCGGCTCAAGCCATCCTGCAGGCACTCTCCGCGGGGGTGCCGGCGACAAGGCTGTATAAAAACAACCTTTTAGAGATCGATCTGGATCTTGCAACGTGTCGACGGATTGCTCGGGTGTTCTACCCCCATGTCCGCCTGGGGTGCTGGTTGATGTCGCACAACCTGGTTCGTTCGGTACTGATCAGCGGGTTTACTGCAGGAATGACCATACGAGAAATCCGCCGTGGATACAAAGCGCTGCTTCGCAAACACATGGGGACCGTTTCGCCTTTGAGGACGGAAACCCAATAAATCCTATCGTTGCTAAAAAAACATGCTCTGGGAGCATTACTATCTGAAATATTGCGAATGTTGTCATCTGCGAAACGCTGTGGGCCGTATCCAAAAAGAGTTTGGAAAATCTTCTACATTCCTCTCATTTGCTTGACATATAGGCATATCAAATGTAATCAGTAATAAACTTATGCTTATTATGATTTAGCAGTAAAGCCCTGATTAACGAAAAGAAACTCCTCAATAGGTTGCACTGCTCCCTCATTTTTCAGAGCGAAGGAGGCTGTATGATCGATACGACAAGCTGGGACTGGGAAACCGGAAAAAAAACCATCGAAACCGGTGACTGGGATAGCCGTTTTCGATGGGTCGAAGAGCTCCATGCAAGCCCGAATGGAGAAAAAATTGCGGCGGTGGTCAACGTGGATGAAGGTGAATTTACCGTCTGCGTCAACGGAGAGCCCTGGTCGCAGGATGTCATGGATAAAATCTGGTACCTTCGCTTTTCACCGGATGGTCGTCTATCCGCTATCGTATCGGAAATGGGGGAATGGACGATTGCCGTCGATGGCGTCCCCTGGGATCAGAAATACGGTTATGCCTGGAATACCATGTTTGGCGAAGACGGAAAAAACATTGTCTGTGCCGCTCAGCAGGATACAACATACGGAATGGTGGTCAATGGTTCGACATGGGAAACCCTGTATCCCAACATGACCGATATGACCGCCAGCCGGGACGGCAGCACGACAGCGGCTGTCGTCCAGATAAAAAAATTCAGTGAAGGTGAAATCCATAAATTCCAGGAAGGTGCCTTTACAGCGGCGCTAAACGGAAATGCCTGGGATACCCTTTTCGTCAATGTCTGGAAAGCCACCATCAGCCCGGACAACCGGAACCTGGCGGCTACCGTCAGAACCAGTCTGTACGATTACAGCATTGCTGTTAACGGCGTTTTGTGGAAACCTTCCTATGCCTGTGCCTGGGAGCCGTCCTTCAACCCAAGTAGCGGTGCCGTTGTCGCCCCGGTGAGAATCGAAGGAAAGTGGGCCATGGCTGAAAATGGGACCGTTATCTGGGAAAACCGTTTCGGGCAACTGTGGAATCAGATTTTCAGCCCCTCTGGAAACAAACTGGCCGCAATCGTGTCTCCAGAATATGGTCAATGGACAGTAGCCGTGGATGGTGTCCCCTGGGGATGCCGTTTTTCGGATCTCGTAACCGATCTCACGTTCAGCAACGACGGCAGCCGTCTCGGCGCCGTTGTCAAAGAGGGCGAGCAATGGTCCCTGGCTGTGGACGGAACCCGTTGGAGCAATCGCTTCGATATGGCCTGGAAACCGGTCTTCAGCCCGGACAACCGCTTTGTGGCTGCAAAAATCGAAAAAAACGGTAAATACACATATGCCGTTAACGATAAACTCTGGGACAATTCCTGTGACAATGCCTGGGAACCGGTCTTCAGCCCGGACGGCACCAGAATAATGCTAAAGTACCTGAAAGATGGCCAATACTGCAGGCGTATCGTACCCGTAACCGAACTGACCGGGTGAGGAGGCAAAAAATGCACGATCTGTACAGTTTTGTCAGCGGCCCGATGGTCTGGCTCGCATTTATCGTTTTTCTTGCGGGCAGCCTATACAAACTGATCGCCCTGATCCGTCTGGCACAGCAAAAAGAAAAATTTATTTTTTCTTACATGAGCTGGAAATACAGCTTAAGATCCATCCTGCACTGGATGACACCTTTTGCCACACTGAACATGAAGCTGCACCCCGTTTTCACCATCGTTACCTTCGTGTTTCATTTCTGTCTGCTGATTACCCCCCTGTTCCTGTGCGCCCACATCATTCTCTGGGAAGAATCCTGGAACATCAGCTGGTGGTCGATGCCCGATGGGCTTGCCGATATCATGACGCTGCTCGTTGTGGCCTGCTGTGTTTTCTTTTTGATCAGGCGTCTAAATAAGCCGGAAGTGCAGTATGTAACCTCAGCATCTGATTTCGTCATCCTGCTTATCGTGGTGATGCCCTTCTTGTCTGGATTTCTGACATACCATCAATGGCTGGATTACAAGGTCTCGTTGATCATCCATATCCTATCCGGAGAGATCATGTTGATGGCGATTCCATTCACCCGGCTGGCTCACATGCTCTTTGCCCCCCTGACGAGGGCTTATATGGGCTCCGAATTCGGAGGCGTGCGCAATGCCAAAGATTGGTAGACAACGCCGCTGAATGATTTAAAACCGCAAACTCAGTAAGGGGTTTTCACATGGCCGAACCTGAAAAAACGGAAGAAAAATTTGTCGATAAAGGGATTGAAACCGGGATTGCCAAACTTACGGAAGACCGCATTCAAGAGGTGATCAACCGGGTTCTGCGAAACGAAACAGGTGCCCGCCTGAAAGCCTATGTGGAGACCTGCGTGCATTGCGGTCTCTGCTCGGAGGCCTGCCATTTTTACCTGTCCCATGACAATGATCCGCAATTCTCACCGGTCGGTAAAGTAAAACAGACCATGTGGGAAATGATACGAAAAAAGGGTCGGGTCAGCCCTGATTTTATGCGCCAGGCTGTTCTGGTTGCGCAGACCCAGTGCAATCTGTGTAAACGCTGTGCCCTGTATTGTCCCTTCGGTATCGACATTGCCTATATCATGCTGGTGGTTCGCCGGATCTGTCACCTGCTGGGAATCACGCCTCTCTATATCCAGGACACGGCCCACAGCCATTCGGTAACCATGAACCAGATGTGGGTAAAAGACGATGAATGGCCGGACACCCTGCAATGGCAGGAAGAGGAAGCGCAGGCAGAGATCCCGACCCTCCGGATTCCGCTGGAAAAAGAAGGCGCTGATATCATGTATTCCGTCATCGGACCCGAACCCAAATTTCAGGCCCAGCTAATCTATCAGGCGGCCATCATTATGGACACGGCCGGTATCAACTGGACCATGCCGGCAACCCCGGGTTGGGATAACAGCGATATGGCCATGTACACGGGTGACAATGAAATAATGGGCCGCCTGAAAAGAATTCATTTTGAAACGGCCGCGCGGCTGAAGGTTAAAAAAATCGTCATGGGGGAATGCGGGCACGCTTTCCGATCCGTATATGATATGGGTAACCGATGGCTGGGTTTGAA
>CAZKYZ010000163.1:0-8050 GCA_964557055.1 uncultured Desulfobacterales bacterium | reverse complement strand
TCGGCCCAAAACCGGCGAACATGACCTGCAGGTGAAAATCGGCCATATCAAGAAGTTTATTGATAAGAAAGATAAAGTTAAGGTCACCTGTGTTTTCCGGGGAAGAGAGATTACCCTATCCGAGCAGGCCCGCCAGTTACTGGCACATGTAGTGGAGGAAACGAGCGAATACTCCGTTGTGGAACAGACCCCCAAATTTGAGGGTAGAACCATGATGATGATTCTGGCGCCCCGATAGCCATCCTCCTCCAGACAATCTCTTCTTGCGGCTATTTTTTATAAAAACGATAGCGACAGTTAGCATGGCGTGGGTTTCGATCCATTTCACCCGCGCCAGCTATTTTTGTGTTTTATACATTTGTGAAGGAGAATAACGAAATGCCGAAAATAAAAACCAATAGAGCGGCGGCCAAACGCTTCCGAAAAACGGGAACCGGAAAATTCGTATTCGCAAAATCGAATGCCGGCCACATTCTGACCAAAAAAACCAGGAAGCGTAAACGCGCTCTCCGGCAGAGTCAAATTATTGCCAAATCGGACAGAAAAGAGCTGAGGTTATTAATGCCGAACGGGTGATATGTATCCGCAAGAAGTTGTTTTCGTAGATATTTGATCAGGGTGCGGGACACCCTGTTTTGTGAAGGAGAAACAAAATGCGTGTAAAAAGAGGTTACAAAGCCAGACACCGCCGCCAAAAGGTGCTGAAATTGGCCAAAGGGTTCCGGGGAGGGAGAAGCAAACTTTTCCGGACAGCTGCCGACGCCGTTGACAAGGCATTGATGTATGCCTACAGGGATCGCCGAGCCCGCAAACGAGATTTCAGAAGGCTCTGGATAGCCCGGATTAATGCCGGTACCAGGATGAACGGGCTCAGTTACAGCAAATTTATATATGGATTAAAAACGGCTGGAATCGAATTGGACCGTAAAGTCCTCGCTGAATTGGCCGTTTCCGATCCCTCCGGGTTTTCCAAAATCGTCAGCCTGGCATCTCCACAGCCATAACGGCCATAACGTAGAACCGTTTCCGATCGCATTGGAAACGGGCTTGGGCGGCATGCCGCCAATATGTCCGGCAGATGGAACCGATGCCGATATGTCTGCGCATCATCCAACAACAAACCGGCAGCAAAAACTGCCGGTTTGTTTATATGGGGCCCCGGCATGGCGTACAAAAACACCCGGTCCATTTACAGACAACCATAAACAGGCGAAAAGTGTTGTGGAAAAGGATATCAACCAAATCCAGGAAAATGCCCTCGCTGAAATCCGCGAAGCAAAAGATCTCAACACAGTCACGGAAATTTCGGTCCGGTACCTTGGGCGGAAGGGCCTCGTAACGGGATTTTTGCGGAATGTTTCCTCCCTGCCGCCGGAAGAACGGCCGACCGCCGGCAAAAGGACCAATGAAGTCAAACAGTTTCTGAGCAAAGAACTGCAGGCCGCCGAGCAGCGGATTGCGGCCCTGGCATCCGCTGCCGGGAGCTACATCGACGTTTCACTTCCCGGCCGGCGCGCCACCAGGGGAACACTTCACCCAGTCACCCAAATTTACAACGAAATTTGTGAAATCTTTACCCGGCTTGGATTCGACATTGCGGAAGGTCCCGAAGTGGAAACCGATCATTACAATTTCGAAGCGCTGAATATCCCTAAAGACCACCCGGCAAGGGACATGCAGGACACCTTTTATGTATCCTCGAATATCGTGCTCCGGACGCACACGTCGCCCACCCAACCACGGGTAATGGAAAAACGGACGCCACCGGTGAGGATCATCGCTCCCGGCAAGGTGTATCGATGCGATTCGGATATCACCCACACCCCCATGTTCCACCAGGCGGAAGGGCTCCTGGTCGACCGAAAAGTGTCCTTCGGAGACCTGAAAGGAATCCTGCAGACGTTTGTGCACCAAATGTTTGACCGCAAAACGGATCTGCGTTTTCGCCCCAGCTTTTTTCCCTTCACGGAACCGAGTGCGGAGGTTGATATTCAGTGTGTCATCTGCCGGGGGAGTGGTTGCCGGGTCTGTTCCCGAACCGGATGGATTGAAATCCTGGGCTCTGGAATGGTTCACCCGGCTGTTTTCGAAATGGTGGGGTACGACACAGACAGATACTCCGGTTTTGCTTTCGGCATGGGACTCGAACGGATTGCAATGCTGAAATTCGGCATTGATGATATTCGTCGATATTTCGAAAACGATTTACGGTTTCTAAGGCAGTTTTAACATGAAGGTCAGTCTATCCTGGTTGAACGAATATGTTCCGGTGACCATGAGCTCGGAGAGCCTTTCCGATGCCCTTACCATGGCCGGGCTCGAAGTCGAAGCGGTTACCGATCGCTATGAATACCTGAACAGTGTCGTTGTCGGCCGAGTTGTCAAGGTAACCCCTCACCCGAACGCCGACCGGCTGCGGTTGTGCCGCGTCGATATCGGCAAGGAGCAGATCTCGGTCGTTTGTGGTGCCCCCAATGTGGTTGAGGGAATGGCAAGCCCCTGCGCCCTTCCCGGAACCCGGTTTCCGGACGGAACCGTGCTGAAAAAAGGCTTCATCCGGGGTGAAGCATCGGAGGGAATGCTCTGCAGCGAAAAGGAATTGCATCTGGGGACGAACGCGGCAGGCATCATGCCCCTTTCCGGCGATCCGTCGCCCGGAACACCCCTGAATCAGGCCTTGAAACTGAGTGACCCTGTCTTTGAAATCGACCTGACCCCCAACAGACCCGACTGCCTCAGCATCATCGGCATCGCCCGGGAAGTGGCGGCCATTCAAAACGTGCGCCTGGAGGAACGGCCGACCGACATACCGGAATCGCTGATATCGAAGGATTTACATATCGCTGACCTTTCATCCGTAACCATTGAATCATCAGAACTTTGCCCTCGTTATACGGCTCGCTGTATTTTTGACGTAACGGTGACGCAATCTCCTTTCTGGCTGAAGGATCGCCTGATCTCCGTTGGTTTGAAACCGATCAACAACATTGTCGATATCACCAATTTTGTCATGCTGGAGCTCGGCCAGCCGCTGCATGCCTTTGACTTCGACCGCCTCTCTGAAAACCGGATCGTTGTCAAAACCGCGCAGGAAGGCCAAACATTCACAACCCTGGACGGAAAAAAACGGCCGTTGAATGATCAGGTCCTAATGATCTGTGACGGCAAGAAACAGGTTGCCATCGGCGGTGTCATGGGGGGTGAAAATTCTGAAATTGAAGCATCAACCCACCGTGTCTTTTTGGAAAGTGCCTGTTTCGATCCCATGAATATCCGCAAAACCGCAAAAAATCTTGGCCTGGCAACGGATGCCTCCCATCGTTTCGAACGTGGTGTCGATCCTGACGGCACGCTTCGTGCGTTGAACCGTGCCGCCGCTCTTATAGCAGAATTGGGAGGTGGTCTGGTAGTAGACGGGGAGATCGATGAAAACCCGCTGCCCTATGTCCAAAAAAGCATCCGCCTCCGTGTTGACGCGGCCAACAACCGCATGGGAACCAACCTGGATGCCGGTGATATGACCGCTTTTCTGGAATCCATCGAGTTTAGGGTCAACCGGACGGATGACGGCTATCTAACCATCCTTCCTCCTTCCTTCCGCGTGGATATCACCCGCTTTGAAGATATAACGGAAGAAATTGCCAGGCGCTACGGATACGACAAAATCGAAACCACCTTCCCAAGCATTCCCGCGGAAACCGTATCGCTCCCCGCCAAAATCACATCCCGAAACCGGATCCGTCAAATAATGGCCGGCCTCGGCTTTTCGGAAGCCATCACCTACAGCTTCATTCATACAGCCTCCGCCGACCGGCTCCGTCTCGAACCGGACGACCCGCGACGCAAAACCGTCGAAATTCTCAACCCGATTTCGGAAGATCAGGCTGTCCTGCGCACGTCCCTGATTCCAGGCCTGCTGGAGACGATGGGCAAAAACCTGGCTTCCGGGAACAGCAATCTGAAACTGTTCGAAATCGGAAACACCTTTTTCGCTTACCAAAACCGGGATGAGCAGCCAAAAGAAATTGAAATGCTGGCTGGCCTTTGGACCGGTAACAGGCAGTCGGATGTATGGCTACACAAAAAAACGCCCTGTGATTTTTACGATATCAAGGGGGTTCTGGAATCCCTCTGCGAGCATCTTTTAATTGAAGACAGCTTGTTCACAGGGATGCCGGCGGATAGTTGCTGCTATACGCGGGTGGGCCATACGGCACGTATCTGCATTGGCGGCAAGGAAGCCGGTATTGTCGGGGAAATCCATGCTGAAGTGTTGAAGAATTATCAACTGAAACAATCCGCTTTTATTTTCGAACTCGACCTGGATGTTTTGATAAATGCGATCCTTGACACGCGCAGCGCTACCCCTCCACCGAAATTTCCATCCACCTCTCGAGATATCACCCTCATCGTTGATCGGAACATAGAAGCTGACGGCATTGTCAGAAGTATCCATGACCAGCAGGAAAGTCTGATTGAACGTGTTCACCTGTTCGATGTATTCACCGGGGAACCGGTTGCAACCGGCAAAAAATCGGTATCGCTCAGGGTTGTTTACCGTTCAAAGGTTGAAACCCTTGAGGATTCCGTGATAAACGATCTCCATGGCAAGGTGACCAGCCGTTTGCTGGTGGCCTTTGGAGCGGACCTTCCGGAATAAGAGCCGTGGTAAAATCAGCGGGGCTTTCCGGCTACCTTTTGTTGACAATGTCAGGGCACTGCGTATGGACAGTCTCCCCCGGTTTGATATTCCCAACAAGCTCTATTTTAAGATCGGCGAGGTCAGCAAAATCAGTGGCCTCCCGACGTATGTGCTTCGTTTCTGGGAAAAGGAATTCCCCCGGATCCGCCCCAAAAGATCGGAAACCGGGCAGCGTCTATACAGGCAAAAGGACGTTACGCTAATTCTGACTATCCAACATCTGTTGCACAGCAAAAAATTCACCATTCAAGGTGCCCGACAATACATGAAATCTGCTCCTGAAACCACACAACGGGAGATTACCAGCCACGCCTCACCCGCGATTACGCTTCAGGAAATCCGCCGGGAGCTGGAATGCATCAAATCGCTGCTGTCACCGGAATCGGACCGGTACTGAAACCGGGTTTTTCCCGGGGCCATCTTTAGTAAAATTTGGTCGGAAATACAAAAAAAGCATCGCTTGTGCCGGGTAAAACCCCCCACGTTGAAAAATCGGGGGGTTGTCTTTCCGCCAGCCACTGCCGGGATCGTTTTTTACAGTCATTGTACATTATTGTGTAAAAGATATTGACATGACAGCTTTTTTATCATAGTTACCATCTTCGTTAGCGGGCATAGCTCAGTTGGTAGAGTACAAGCTTCCCAAGCTTGGTGTCGCGAGTTCGAGTCTCGTTGCCCGCTCCATGGATAGTCCGCCTTTCCCGTCGCGGTTACCGGCCGGGGGGGAGCTTTTATCGATATGCCTATTGCGCGCCTAATCGCAATTTTGGGGTTGCTGAAATGACCAGATAAGGTTTCTCGGTCCACGAAAAAGGTATACTTAGTAAAAAGACGGGCTATCGCCCGTTTTTACTTTTTTGGGGCTTTTTTATTGAGGTAGGACTGCTGAAACAGAAAAAGAAAATTGCCGGACGAAAGCCTCGGCCGCAGGTAATATCGGCGGAAAAGGAAACAAAAACCGTATCGCTTGTTTGGGAAATAGCCGAACCGCTCTGTGCCGCTGAAGGTGTCGAGTTGGTTCACGTCCAATATCAACGTGAGCCTGCCGGGAGAATTCTGCGGCTGTATATTGACAAACCGGGGGGAATTAACCTGGAAGACTGCGCCTACATCAACCGGCAGTTGGGAGATGTTCTGGATATCAGCCTGGAAGACACCGGTGCCTATAACTTGGAAGTGTCCTCACCGGGGGTTGAGCGCCCTCTGGGCAGGAAAAAGGATTTTACAACGTATCGGAACAGGAAAATAAAGGTACAGACAAAACAATCAATAAACGGAAGGCGTAACTTTACGGGTATCCTGGCAGACACCACCGAGGATGCCATTCATGTGCGCCTGGACGAAAATATGGTCGCCATCCCATTTGTGGAAATTAAAAAAGCGCGACTGGTGAATGATAACGGAGAAGGCCGATGTTAATTACAGACATGAAACGTGCCATTGAACAGGTAAGTCGTGACAAGGGTATTGATCGCGAAGTGCTTATTGTTGCCTTGGAGGAAGCGCTGAAATCCGCGGCCCGCAAAAAATTCGGTACCAAAGTCGAAATTGAGGTTCAATACAACGAAGAGATGGGTGAAATAGAAGTGTTCCAATTCAAAGAGGTTGTCTCCACCACTGCGGAACCGGAACTTGAACTAACCCTCGAACAGGCCCGGGTCCTTGATCCGGATAGCGAAATCGGAGACAGCCTTGGTATAAAGATGGACACGAGCACATTCGGGCGGATTGCAGCCCAATCCGCAAAACAGGTCATTATCCAGAAAATGAAAGATGCCGAAAGGGAAGCCGTATACGCCAGCTTTATCAACCGCAAAGGTGATATCATCAACGGAATCGTGCAGCGTTTCGACCGCGGAGACATCATCGTCAATCTTGGGCATACCGAGGGAATCCTTCCCAATCGGGAACAGGTGCCACGGGAATCCTACCGCCGGGGGGATCGAATCCGGGCGTTGATTCTGGATGTATTCAGTGAATCCAGAGGTCCCCAGATCCTGCTGTCACGGACGCATCCTGATTTTCTGATCCAGCTCTTTAAAACTGAAGTCCCCGAGATATCGGAAGGAATCGTTCAAGTGAAAGGCGCCGCCCGCGAGCCAGGCATCCGATCGAAATTCGCCGTGGCGTCAACCGATTTTGAAATCGATCCGGTAGGAGCCTGTGTCGGCATGAAGGGGAGCCGGGTTCAAAATGTGGTTCAAGAACTGCGCGGCGAAAAAATTGATATTATCCCCTGGCATATCGATGCCGCCAAATTCGTCTGTAACGCTCTTTCACCCGCGGAAATTACACGGGTAATCATCGACGAAGAAGATCGCGTCATGGAAGTCATCGTAGCCGATGAATTCCTTTCCATCGCCATCGGAAAGCGAGGGCAAAACGTGCGGCTGGCCTCCAAGCTTACCGGCTGGCATATCGATGTCCAGAGTGAAACAAAATACAGCCAAGCCCTCAAGGATGGATATAACTCTCTGCTCTCTCTGCCCGGGATCGGGGTGGCCATGGCGGATGTTCTCAGCGAAAAAGGCTTGCTGTCTGCTGAAGAGATATCCCGGGCTTCCATTGAAGACCTAATGCAGGTCAAAGGAATCGGGCAGGAAACGGCGGAAAAGCTGCTCGTCGCCGCTACGCAATGCGTGGCCCAGGCCGCTGCAAAAGCCAAAGCCGAAAAAGAAGCCGCTGCGGAAGCATCCAACAACATCGAAAACACGGATGCTCCTGCAGCACCAAAAGAAAATGAAACGTTGGCTTCGGATAGTAAACCGGGCGGGGGGCCTGAAACTGAAGAAACTCAAAGTCAGGATGCCGCGACCGACAGTGAAGAAACCGCCGATCCGGAAAGCAACGATGCGGGTATGTAACCATTTTTGGTTATTGATCTGGCATTAGGACCAGTATATACGCAGGAATTACTCCATGCAGAAAGCTTATTTAAGCGTAAGGGGGATGAATGGCAAAGATCAGGGTTTATGAACTTGCCAGGGAACTCAACCTGAATAACAAGGCACTTCTTGAAAAATTATCGGAAATGGGCATCTCCGTTGGAAGCCATATGAGCTCACTCGATACGGATACCATAGCCAGGATAAAACAGGAAATGGTTGGTAAAAAAATTGACCCAAAAGTTGTCTTAACACGCGTCAAACCGACCGTTATCCGACGGCGTAAAAGAGAGACAGAAAAAACCGCACCGGAAGATATCGTGGAGCCGGAAGCACCGGAGTCGCCGGCAGAAACAGAATCGGAGACGGAGGTTGAACCTGCCGAAACGACACCAACTGTCGATGACAAAGA
This sequence comes from uncultured Desulfobacterales bacterium, assembly GCA_964557055.1. GTDB lineage: Bacteria > Desulfobacterota > Desulfobacteria > Desulfobacterales > CAZKYZ01 > CAZKYZ01. Next base: position 51 of record CAZKYZ010000163.1, on the reverse strand, counting down.
ATCTGCCGTTGAAAAACCAGCGTTCTTTTCCTTGCTCCACTGCATGGGTGT
>CAZKYZ010000162.1:0-8076 GCA_964557055.1 uncultured Desulfobacterales bacterium | reverse complement strand
GAACACCGCCATATCTTTATCTTTGTGGATAACCTTCAAATTATTCGGATCGCTGGTCCACCCGAAAAGGAACTCCAGCCCAAAAGGCCAGAAAAAGGTGTTGATGGTCTGAGTCGATTCATTCCATTCGATAAAGGACCCGTCCGTTTTGGGTATCAACCCCTGGTATGCTCCGTAGCTTCCAACGATGATGATTTTTCGGCCCGCTTCCATCTGATCCAGTAAAAACCTGGGATATACATCTCCTCCTACCATTTGTGAACTGAGGTAGCAGGTCATGATGCCCTTGTAACGCGAAAAGTCCGGCTGCAGATCTTTTGCCAGCAGCGCTTCCACGTCCATTTTATCGAAGATAAAGCCAGCCTTATCAATAAACTGACCGAGATAATTGATTACCCCCGCGTGATCTTTATCCCGTTCTTTGTACAAAACCAATATTTTTGAGGATTGTATTTTGGTTTTATCCATATTTTGTTGGGCGAAACCGAAGGCAGGAAGCAGAAAGAAAATGGCGATAATAAGGGTGAGGATTATATAATAGGCTTTTCTCAATTGCATTCCCCCGTGGAAAGGAAAATATAGAATGTTCCCGAAATACAATTATACACGGTTTTAAGAACATCTTTTTCTACTGTTAAAGGTTCGCGTGAAACGTATATCCATACGAGCCGTGTTATCTATAAAAACAACCAAGTGCATAATCAATGCGACCATGACTTTGAATTGAAGCTATCTATTTATTCAACACAAAAACAGATAGTTATATGTTGCATATCTCACACAATGCCCATGCAAAGTCAAGTGCTACTTATAAAATAAATTAATAATTTTAAAAATTCATATCTTTATAGAGGGGCAGTTTTTTTGGGTGCTGCTTCGGAAGTGACAGGCTTTTTCTGAGGAAGAGCAATGTTGCGAAACAAATACCTGGGTACGCTAATAGGACCTTTTTCAACTGTGTTCCCTCATGGAAAGGAAAAAGCTTGTTTGAGATAGTACGATTTGGACATAAATTTATATGCGGAAACTACTTAATTGATTACTGAAAACCTGATTATGTTTTCGTGCGCGTATTGATGATGACCAATGCGTTGATGCCGACTTCCATGGGGATCTGGAGAAGATTTCCCCGTTGTGCAAAGGTCAGCTTTCTTGGTGTATCAAACTGTGGCTCACTCTGGAATATCTCAACAATGGGTGTATCGACATCCCAGGGAATCGAGAGCTCCAGTGTGAATCGATTCGGCTGGTTGTGGAGAGCGCCGATCCAGGTATAGTTGAGCACGTGCACGACCACTTGATCTTCGTATACGTATGGCTGAATCACCAGATCCGCTTTTTCCACTGTCCATGGCACCACGCCGCCCGTGGCCATCACGGACAGCAGTTTTGAAGCAATGCGGTCGTCCTTGGTTCGCAAATATTCACGCCCCACCATCTCCTTCCAGAAAAATATCCGTCCGCGGCCAAGAGAAACCGTCGTCGTATCACCATCAGCCGGACCGGCAATCTCTGCCCAGAATCCGGGCTCGCGTATACTGCCGTTCTCATCCCGGCTGCCGGGTTCGGGGCCGCTGACAATCAGGGTGGCTCCATTTTCCACCGCCGAAAGGAGTATTCCCTTTTCCCCTTCCGTCAGGGTCTTCATGTAAGGCAGCACGATTACTTTGTAGTACTTCAGCAGTTCCTCATCCACCCGGCTGAACGGGTAGACGTCCGCCGGTATCTGGTTTTGGAAGAGAAAAATGGAAAGCCCCCGGTAATCGCCCATATAATCGTGCACCAGCGGTGTCCCCTCTTTCATGCCAAGCCACTGCCTGTCCCGCATGGGTGGAGCATCACTGATCACCATGCCGCCCACATTGAGGGTGTCCAGGTAGTCTCGGTTTCTTTCAGAGTAAAGAACCAGTGCGGGTGCCAGAGAATGGGCCCGGAAAATCTGTCTGGAATACTGTTCGATCCACCGGTACATTATCCCCCGAAATTCCATTCCCACAGTGGTGGTCATCTTGGGAACCCGCAGTTCATAGGGATTGTTCTGCGATGCCACCGCTCCGGCCATTACCAGCTGGGAATCGGGATCGTCATAACCGTAGCAGAAAGCCCATGATGGACGCTCCATGGTGGCCCCCCGGCAGTATTTATAAATATTGTACTGGGCCATCCAGTCGTCGTAGCTGGCATCCGCCATGGCGGTGGTCTCGCTGCTGCCGTCTTCTTCCCAAACCACGAAATTGTTGCGCATGGAGCTCCCTTCGGTGCCCCACTCCACCGCGCCCAGATGATCCAGCGCCACCACTTCGGCAATGGTGATCACCTCCGAATTGACCGACTGGATGACAGCTTTGCAGTCTTCGATAAACTCCGTCAGTGTCTCGTGACGCCAGCTGACATAACGCCAGAAGCGTTTGTCCGACACATCGAACCTGCCCGGGAAATCCATCCCCGTCTGCCGGGAGAACTTGTCCAGGCAATAGCTGCAGGCACACCCCCAGCGCCCCACGATCAGGCCGAATAGCGGTACATCCAACCACAGGCCGTCCACGCCGGTGCCGGCCAGCTTGCACAGCCGGCTCTTGTACCATTCGCGGTAAGGTGAATTGGGACACATCCAGGCGCTCTCGTCGTTTGGCTCCACCCAGAACACTTTTTGTCCGTAAAATACCCCCCGGCGTTCCTGATCGAAGGAAAGCTGCAGCCAGTCGGGGTGCATGCGACCCAGGGTGTCCTGCCGAAAGCGACCGTTGGGGGTGATGACTTCCAGCGTCGGATAGTACCAGACGATTTTCAGGCCGCGTTCATGCACCAGCCGCGTGGTGTCTTTCATGAGCTGCAGCTCGCTCTCAAAATCCTCGTCCGTAAGATAATCGGACAGGCGGCTGTCGGCTTCGAGCACATTGGCGTGCTGACGAACGGCGCGGTCCAGTGCGATCTCCATGCTTGCCGGATCCACCATCACTCCCGATATGGGAAACCCCAGGATGCGGGCTTCCGCAATCCAATCCGGATATTGCCCGTTGGAAGGCAGTCCGAAATTGCCGGCAGCAACAGCCGAAAATGAAAACGAACGGCCGGCAAAAAAAGATGGCAGCATGGTCATTACACCGGCCATACCGGCTGCTTTTAAAAGTCCGCGGCGGCTGATTTGCCATTTGTTAGGGGAATTGTCTTTGCAGGGTTTGGATTCCGTCATGTTCGGTCTCCAATGTCAGGTTATTACGGTTTTGTTACGAATCATGGGGTGCCATGCCAACCAACAAGACCTGCACCATGTAATGAATTGCTTGACTTTATTGACAAATCAACAATACAATACATCAAAACTCCCCTAAATACAAGATTTTCGACTTGTTGATATGGTTATATCGGCAGTTCTTCTTTTTCGCTATTACTTTTATCCGTGAAATACGAGGGATTCTTCGAATGTCAGCTGCAAAAATCAGGGCTATCCTGCTCCTCATCTCGGCTCTGTTTTTTTTCTCAGCCTCTCTTTATGGTGCGACCCATACCACCGTTTCCAATAAAAAAATTCTCGTCTTGTATAAGGAGCGCGATCCCCACCACGAGGGCATTGTCAAATTCCTGACCACTTTTCTGGAAGAAGCCGGATATCGGTTTGATACCCGTGATGTGGAAGCCCTGCTGGTTGAGGACCCGGATATGTCGCCGTATACCGGCATCATGACATGCTACCAGACGTCCCAGATGATTGGCGGCGACCGTTATCCGCTCTGGTTGGTCAAACAGATGGAAGCCGGTCGTCGTATTTTAATTATTGGCAGCTATGGGGCCTATCAGGGATTGATTCGCAAGGATGACGGCTCGTTTATTGAATGGAATGAATCCACCCAGACCATCAACACCTTTTTTCACCCTTTCGGTCTTGAATTTTATTTTGCTTTTACCGGTGATCCGCAGAAGCTTCAAATCACGAACGCCGATAAACGATACGCCCAGTTTCAGGCACCCGTCACCGTAGACGATCTGCGCTACTACCAGCTCTACAAAAGCGTGAACCCGGCCAACAGAATATATTTCGGGCTGCAGCGTACGGATATGATCGATTCTGCCAGTGCCCTGAATGTGATCACACCCTTCGGGGGAATGATTCTGGAAGGTTATGCCTATTACTGGGACCCCATAAAACAAAAAAATGTACTGCGGGTTGATTTGAACAGTTTTATGAAAGAGGTCTTTTCAGCAACCTCTCCACCCGTTCCCGAGTATGTCGTCAAGACCCATGACGAGCTTCTCAAAGAAAATGCGCTTCCGGAAAAACCGCAGCCAGAGCAGGACTGGTCCCAGCAAGCCGGGGAAATTCCGCGCTATGTTCTGGTTCCGTATAAAAAGAGCGAGGCGCTTACCATAAACGACACGCCTTTTTTCAACAGAGCGGCTGTAATCCTTGAATACCTTGGGTGCATCCCTATTTACTGGGCCATAGAAGACGGTCTCCCGGACGACCAGATGATGTCGTCTGTACGCGGAATTGTAACATGGCACACCAAACCCCTGATGCACCGGGCGGACGACTACGGCAAATGGATGACCCATCAGATAAAGATGGGCAAGCAGGTTGTCATCCTTCAGGAGTATGGTGCGGAATTCGATTTGGAAACACAGGAGCCGGCACCGAGCCATCCGCAGGTTTTCAGCGACCTTGGTATCCAATTCATCCGCCAGCCGGAAAAACGAGAAGAATACTTACCGGATGTCAGGATACTTGACCAGTCATTGCTTAACTTCGAAAAAGAACTCGATCCTACCGGGATATCATATGAAAGCACCTATACATCCATCAATCCCGAGAACCGGGTATTTCTATCTTTTGATGATCGTGAATACGGTACCGTCGACCTGGGTGTGATTGCACCTGGAGGCGGCATATGCCTGGACACTGCGCCTTTCTTTTTTCCAGCCTACGATTCCGATCGAATCACGCTGGTGCGAAAATCACTGCGAGGTGAAATCGCTCCGGAGATTGCCGAGCAAGCAACCCTGGGGGCATGGCAACTGAATCCGTATCGTTTTTTTACGGAAACCCTGAAATTGGATGAACTCCCGGCTCCGGATATCACCACGCTCAACGGCTCCCGAATTTTTTACGCTCATATCGATGGGGATGCTCTGGAATCCGTATCGCTCATTGATCGCGCTCACCTGGCCGGTTTTTTTGTCTATGAACAGGTCCTCAAGGAGTATGACGACATTCCCACAACGGTTTCGGTCATCACCAAATTCATCGAAAAACAAGGGAATCGCTACAACCATCCAACCCTGGACCTGACCCGTAAAATATTCCGTCTCCCCAATATTGATATCGCTGTCCACGCTGCCACCCACCCTTTCGACTGGGTGGGCGGAGATCCGTATATCACCAACCCGGGAAAATATCCGTACAAATTAGGATACAAGCCCCATGATTTCGTTCAGGAAATATGGGGGGCCAAGCTATTCGCCGATCACAATCTGGCCCCTCCCGGCAAGGAATGCAGAATCGTTTTGTGGAGCGGTGAAACCAATCCTGACGAGAGAGCCCTCGAGGTATGCCGGAGGGCGGGAATGTACAATCTGAACGGTGGTGACCCTCGCTATGATGACGAATATCCCTCGCTGGCAGGTCTGGCGCCCTACAGTTTTCCATATGGCAACCTCAGACAATATCTTACCTCCGCCCAGAACGACTACATCTATTCACTGTTTTTAACCGGTGACTGGGGCGGGCAGAAAAAGGTACTGCAACATTTCGAAAAAACCGACAGTCCCCATCGCATCTACCCCATGAACCTCTATTACCACTTCTATGCCGGTATAAAAAACGAAAGCCTGGATGCACTTCATCATGTTTACAGGTACATTCGTTCCATTGATGCTGCGTCCATTTTCGCCACCCAATATTGTGAGATTGTAGACGACTTTTACAATACCAAAATCGGCATGGACGGTAATGCCTACTGGGTTGAAAATGAAGGTTTTCTGCGAACCATTCGCTTCAAAAACAGGGTGCATGTTGATATGCGGAAATCCGTCGGTGTGCTCGGATACTCTCATAGCGAAGGGGAGACCTACGTCCACCTGGACGGCAGTCGGCGCAGAACGATATTTCTATCCGATAGGCCCCCTGCCACTCCGTACCTTATTCAATCGACACGGTATATTGATGATAGCCGATTCGATGGTGCGACACTCCGGTTTACGTGCCGGGGCTTTGGAAAAACATTGCTGAAATTCGGCGGCCTGGCACCATCGTCACCATACAGTATGAGCCTTAAAACTCCTGAGAGTGAAACCAAACAACTGACAGCTTTTTCGGATCATGAGGGTGTTATCGCGTTTAGAACCAACCTTCCCGCACCGTCGGAAACATACGAAGGAGTACTCACAGGCGGGTCACCGTAGGCTCCCGCTCCGGTGCTTGGCTGCAAAATGATACGGGCTCCTCAACTGGTTACACAAACGCATTCGATGCTAAAACATGAGGGACAAATGCACATCCCGATCAACCGAAAACTGACAATACTTGTATTTATTCTACTCTGTGTGACCAGTGGTATTGAAGCCCAGGAAAGTCGCCCTACCAACAACTGGACAACAGCCCCCGCCGGACAGGCCGAAATCAGCCCCGAAATAGCCGAACGTCGTCTCGAAGAAGCGAACCAACTGTACGAACGCGGTAAAACGGAAGCCGCGATCTATGCGCTTCAACAGCTTGAGAAAGCAGACCCCACAAACTATAATGTCCTGTTTAAACTTGGCGAAATGGCCATTGCCGAGCGAAACTGGGCATACGCCATCGAAGTTTTACGAAAAGCATCTCTGCTCCGCCCGGATGATATTGAGGTCCGGATTATTTTAATGGATATTTACCGGGCCTACCAGATGCCCATCCAAGAAATCGGAATCGGCAGAGAAATTATCCAGCTCGATCCAAACCACCTGGTTGCCAACCGCAGACTGGCGGAACTCTATCGGGATCAAGCCATGCATGAGGATGAAATCCTGGTACGGCAAAAAATAATGCGTCTGGATCCAGATGATTACGAAAATGCCAAACGCCTGGCCGACATTTTTGATGGAGAAGGTTCCTATTGGGAGGCCGCCAAAGTATATGAACATATTCGTAAACATCATCCAGATAATATTGAAGATTCCAGGCGCCAGGCAGCTCTGTACGACAAGTTGAAGGAAGATTTTCGCGAACTCGCCGTACTGGACGATATCACCACCAGGGGTGGTGGGCGCTCCTCTTACCTCCAACCAAGAGCGGAAAGGCGCCAGCGTATCCCTTTGGACGTGTGGGACAGGTTCCAAGGGGGAACTGCCTACAAGACATATGACAGCGATGATCTGAAAACGGATACATTACTTTTCGATGCAGGCTACCTTCACATCCGCCCCCGCTCCTGGTACGACCTGGGGGGTATGGCCCGATATGCCTATGAAACAAACCGTGGACAGGGTGATCTGGCTGGCGATGTAAAGATCCACTCCACCACGGCTGCCGCCAGGGTTGTCAAACACTGGCCCGGTGAAAAGTACTGGCTCGATATCACCGGCGGCGTTTTATGGGAGGATGTATCGTGGGATATGAGAGCCCGGGATCCCTCTTCCGGACTGACGGGTGCCGACTATCCCATACTGGAAGATCGCTCCTATGGCGGCGTCATACCGGTCGGCGTTGTTCGTTTTATTGCCCAGCCAACCCTGTTCTCAACGCTGGAAGCCACCTATGACCACCATATCATGGAAGATCTGGATGCCCGTTTGCGAATGTATTGGGCAGAAAGGCTCACCCTGCGCTACACCTATGAAACCCTTGATTATGCCCAGTTCAGCTTTCAAGTTGATGAATCGTATATACGTGGCGGCAACTGGCGCACCCACGGAATGGCCTCTGCCTATTATACGCTCTGGGGCAGCGGCGCCATGTACGACCACAATGGCAAAAGAACGAACTTTTTCAGGAAACCACCCTTCCACTTTATTCGGGCTGGCTACATCCTCCAGTATTACGATGACACGGACAAATCCCCTTACTATCAGACATACAACAGCGAGTTTCTGAATACGGGGACC
>CAZKYZ010000161.1:0-8107 GCA_964557055.1 uncultured Desulfobacterales bacterium | reverse complement strand
TGAAAACTTTGCCGCCAGCGACGCTGCCAAGGCAGAGCTGGAAAAATATGCCCCCTACGGAACGGCTGCCATTACGCCGACCTGTCTGCGTAACCACCTGATGCTGTTCGAGATGAAAGAAGGCCGCGGTCCCATCATGATGGATACCGTGTCCGCTCTAGCTACGCTGGGCGAAACCATGGACAAGAAAGAGCTCAAGCACCTGGAATCAGAAGCGTGGGAAGACTTCCTCGACATGACCTGTGGCCAGGCCAACCTGTGGTGTGCCCAGAACTGTGAGCCGGAGAAGAAAAACTCCGAAGTTATGCCCACCGAACCGTATCTGCTGGGGTCTCACTCCGGTTGCTGCGGCCTGTGGACTTCCGGCCCGGATTTTGACTGGGTCCCGGATTCCTATAAAATCAAAGCCGCCAACGGAAAGATCTACAACCGTATGACGACGGTTGATGGTCTCTTCACCTCTGGTGACGGTGTTGGCGGTTCCGGTCACAAGTTTTCTTCCGGTTCCCATGCCGAAGGTCGTATGGTGGCCAAGGAAATGGCACGTTATGCAATGGACAATGCGGACTTCGCTCCGGCCCTGAAACAGTCCAAAGAAGCACTGGTCGACATGATTTACGGACCGGTTCGCCTGTACTTGGACAACGTTGACTACACCACCGCAGCTGACATCAACCCCAACTACGTCAAACCCAACGGAATGATGTATCGTCTGATGAAGGCTACCCACGAGTATGGCGCCGGTACCGCGACTTATTACATGACAACCAGCAAATCCCTGGAAGTTGTTATGGATCTGCTGGCCACCATGCGCGAAGACTGCGCCAAGATGGCTGCCGGAGATCTGCACGAACTCATGAGAGCCTGGGAAATCGAGCATCGGATCTGGACGGTGGAATCCCACCTGCGCCACATCCAGTACCGCAAGGAAACCCGCTACCCTGGATTCTATTATCAGGCGGACTACCCGGGAACGGATGACGAAAACTGGTTCTGCTTCGTCAACTCCAAGTTCGATCCCGAAAAGAAGGAATGGGATGTATTCAAGAAAGATTATGTCCAGATCATTCCGAGTTAATGCAACTGTCGGCTGTATGTTAGTCGAATAAGAAATGCCTCCAGGTGTCGCAAGGCGCCTGGAGGTTTTTATTACCTGCGTTATTACAATGTCGCTTGCGTACGATCCGGGCGATATCCTTAGGTACACAGCGCCTGCCCGGATACTTAAGCCTTTTATTGCCATAAACGGTTTAAGCATTCTGACAGACTAAAAAGGGTATCGCCCGGAGCGGTGACAGAACAACCGTTTTTAATCGATTTTATGCACGGAGGGATAGCATGACAGAAGACAAAGCAGCCCCTGCTAGTGGAAGCATCATGGTCGTTGGCGGCGGAATCAGCGGGTTGACTTCAGCCCTTGAGGCTGCCGAAGTGGGGTACGAGGTGTTCTTGGTCGAAAAAAATCCTTACCTGGGTGGAAGAGTAGCACAGTTGAATCAGTATTTTCCCAAGCTATGTCCTCCGACCTGTGGACTGGAGATCAATTTTCGACGGATCAAAGACAATCCCCGTATTAAGGTTTTTACCCTGACGGAGGTGGAAAAGGTAGATGGTGTTCCGGGTGCCTATGAGGTCAGCCTTAAAATTAACCCGCGCTACGTAAACGAAAACTGCACCGTCTGCGGCGATTGTGCTGCGGTGTGTGAAACAGAGATTCCCAATGATTTCAATTTCGGCATGGATAAAACACGGGGGGCGTATCTGCCGCACGATATGGCTTTCCCCTCCCGTTATGTTATCTCCCCCCGTATTATCGGGACGGATGACGCCCAACGATGTAAGGATGCCTGTCGGTACGATGCCGTCGACCTTGACATGGAAGCCAAAACAGTGACTTTGCCGGTCGGTTCCGTGATCTGGGCAACGGGATGGGAGCCCTACGATGCTGCCAAGATTGACAACCTCGGTTTCGGCCGCTACGAAAACATCGTGACCAACATGATGATGGAGCGACTGGCTTCTCATCAAGGCCCCACCGGAGGCAAAATTTTGCGCCCTTCCGACAGCAAGGAACCGGAAAGCATCGCGTTTGTGCAGTGTGCTGGATCCCGGGACGAAAATCACCTCCCCTATTGCTCGTATATCTGCTGCATGGCCTCATTGAAACAGGCCACCTATGTGCGCGAGCGATACCCGGAAGCCAAAATCTACATCTTCTACATCGACCTGCGGGCGCCCGGCTACCGGTATGAAAAGTTCTACAAGAAGATCAAGGAAGATGAAAACGTCTTTTTTATCAAAGGCAAAGTGGCCGAAGTGAACGAAGACCCCGATACCAAAAATATCACCGTGGTTGCAGAAAATGCGGTAACCGGAGAGAAAATCCGGCAGTCCGTCGATATGGTGGTTCTTGCCACCGGAATGCAGCCGACTGCCGCCGGAGCGAAACTCCCCGCAGATCTGGCTTACAACGAAGACGGTTTTATTATCAACGATTTCGAAAAGGGCGGTATGTTTGCTTCCGGATGCGCCAACAAGCCGGCCGACGTGGTATCAAGCAATCAGAATGCCACCGGTATGGCCCTGAAAGCCATTCAAACCCTGGTGAAGAGGTAGGAGGTTATCCATGAGTAAAAAGTATGGTGTATATATCTGCACAGGTTGTGGAATCGGGGATTCCCTGGATGTGAAGGCGCTGTGCGATGTGCCTGACGAAGAGGGACTTCCTGTCCAGACCCATCCGTTCCTCTGCGGGAAGGAAGGGGTCGAACTGATTCAAAAGGATATCGCGGAAAAAGAGACCGACTCCATTGTCATTGCGGCCTGCTCCCGCCGGGTGAATTTTGATATTTTCCGGTTTGACGGCTGTGTCGTCGACCGCGTCAACCTGCGTGAGGGCGTTGTCTGGTCGCATCCCCGGTCCGAGTTCCCGGCCCTGACCGAAGAAGAGAAGGAAGACGAGGACAAGTTCGATCGCGTCCAGATGATGGCCGAAGACTATATCAAGATGGGCATGGCCCGTGTTGAGAAGATCAATGTCCCGGAACCGTACAAGCTGGATTCGCTCAGCAAAAAAATTCTGGTTATCGGCGGTGGTATTACGGGTATTTCGGCCGCCATCGATGCGGCCAAGGCCGGATTTGAGGTAACCATCGTCGAGAAAAAGGCCGCTCTGGGCGGCCAGGCGATGAACTGGCGCAAACAGTTGCCGGTGCGTCTTCCGTACGAGGGGATCGTTTCTCCGATTATCGGGGATAAAATCAAGGAACTTGAGAACTACGCCAATATTACGGTGAAAACGGAAACCGTGGTGGCCCGAATTGCCGGTCAGCCCGGAGAATTCACGGTGACTTTCAAGAAACCGGGCGAGAAGATTGAATTCGACGTACCCTTTCCCCTGCCGGATGAGATGAAGGTGGATGAAAACGGCAAGGAGTTGGACGTGGAAGCGCTGGCCGCGAAATATACCGCCTACAACGAGGGAAAGTTCGATATTCTGCAGCTGGACCCCAACGGTGAACTTTACGGTGCGGTGATCTTGGCCGCCGGCTGGCGCCCTGCTGAACCGGACAAGGGAGCGCTGGCTCATTTAGGCTATGGGGATCTTCCGGATGTAATTACCAACGCCAAATTTGAAGAGTTGGCCAAAGCCGGTAAAATTACCCGTCCGTCCGACGGCGCGGAAGCGCAATCGGTGGTATTTGTGCAGAGTCCGGGTCAGGGTGATGACAGTGATTTCGAATATACCGGGGCGGTCACCAGCCTGGTCGCTTTGAAACAGGCCAAATATGTGCGCGAAGATTATCCCGAAGGCAAAGCCTTCATATTTTATCAGCATATGCGAACACCGGGTCTCGGCGAGAATTTTTACAAGGCGATACAGCAGGACCCGGGCATTTTTCTGACCAAAGGCGAGGTCGTTTCCGTTTCCAAAAACGGCAGCGGCATGATTGTTGAAGCCAGCGATACCCTGTTGGGTGAAAAACTGAAAGTGAAAGCGGACCTGGTTGTTCTGGCTACCGGCATGGTTCCGGTTACCGTCGATGATCCGGTGATCAATCTGGCGTATCGGCAGGGACCGGGCTTCCGGGACAACGACCTGTATGACGGGTATGCAGATTCAAACTTTATCTGCTTTCCTTACGAAACCCAGCGTACCGGTGTTTATGCCGCAGGTGCCATCCGCCGGTCCATGACCATGGAGGAGTCCATGGAAGATGCCGCCGGTGCGGCCCTTAAGGCGATTCAGTGTATCGAGTCCGCCAACAGGGGCGTGTCGGTTCATCCGCGGTCCGGCGACATGACCTTCCCGGACTTCTTTTTTCAAAGATGTACCCAATGCAAACGCTGTACGGAGGAATGTCCCTTTGGTGCGCTGGACGACGATGAAAAAGGAACTCCGAAACCGAACCCTACCCGTTGCCGTCGTTGTGGTACCTGTATGGGAGCCTGCCCGGAACGAATTATCGGGTTCGCGGATTACAACGTGGACAGCATCGGCTCCATGGTCAAATCCATCGGGGTACCGTCGGAAGACGATTTCGCTGAACCACCGATGCGGGTCCTTGGCCTGGTATGCGAGAACGATGCCTACCCCGCCCTGGACATTGCCGGCCTCAACAGGCTGTCCTATTCTGCGGATGTCCGCTTCATCCCCATCCGATGTCTGGGGTCCATGAATGTCATCTGGATCAAGGACGCCCTTTCCCAGGGTATGGATGGTGTGTTTCTGCTCGGGTGCCGACATGGTGATGATTACCAGTGCCATTTTGTGAAAGGCAGCGAACTTGCCGATATCCGCATGAAAAAAATCGGAGACGCTCTTACCAGCCTGGCGCTGGAAGAAGAACGGGTTGCCCAGTTTGAGATTGCCATTGACGAGTACCACAAGATACCCAAGATCGTGAACGATTTTGTGGAAATGATTGAGGACCTCGGACCGAACCCATTCAAGGGATTCTAAACAGTACTGCCGCCCCGTGCAAACGGGGCGGCCTGTAAAGACTTTACTGCTACTGTCAAGTTAGGAGGTATTCATATGACAGACAAATACCTGGTTGAACCTGATATCGGATTTATCACGGAGGTAACCGGCCTCGGTGGGCAGGACCTCAAGAAGTGCTTTCAGTGTGCTACTTGCTCCGTGGCCTGTCCGATTTCTCCGGAAAACAAGCCGTTTCCCAGAAAAGAAATGATAGCCGCATCCTGGGGCTTGAAAGACAGACTCATCGGTAACGGCGATATCTGGTTGTGCCATGAGTGCGGAGACTGTTCCGCGCTCTGCCCGCGGGGTGCCAAACCCGGCGATGTGCTGAGTGCGCTACGTGCTTATGCCATCTCCGAATATGCCGAACCCAAATTTCTGGCCAAAGCCATCCATAATCCTGCCAAGCTGCCCATGTTGCTTGGTGTGCCGGCCATATGGTTCGCTCTGCTAGCATGTATCACAATGTTCGGCGGTGGTGTAATGGACAAGATTTTCCATGCCATCGGGCTGCACTGGTACCATGGTCCCCATGGTCCGGGAGCCCCCATTGCTCATGCCCAGTTTGTTTCTACCTGGCTGATTGATCTGACCTTCGTTCCGCTGTCCCTGATTGTAACCCTGCTTTTTGTCAAAGGGCTTTCAAAGTTTTTGACGGCGGTTCATGAAAACGCGGTGCTGGAGGGCAAGACGGACAAGCCGGACTTTCAGTTCAAAGATGTGCTGAGCCTGAATTTCGGCAAAGCCCTCGGGAAGGTTGTCCTGACCATCCTGAAACACGAAAAATTTAACGAGTGCAGCGAAAACAAGTCGCGGGCAACTTCCCACATGATGCTGCTCTACGGCTTTATCGGTTGTGCCATCGTCACCGGCTGCTGTGTCATCCTAATTTACCTGTTTGATGCTCCGGGGCCCTATTCGCAATTGACACCGCTGAAATGGCTGGCCAATGTCGCCGGACTCTCGATCGTCATCGGCGCGTCCCTGCTGATCAAAAACCGCATGACCAAAGAAGACGCTGTGAACGCATATAAGGACTGGTTCCTGCTGACGCTGGTATTGTCCATAGGTGTGACCGGGCTTTTGGCGGAGATGACCCGGCTTGCCGGTATGGCCAACGTAACCTTTTTTATCTACTGGCTGCATCTAATTTCGGTGTTTACACTGTTTGCCTATCTGCCTTTTTCCAAGATGGCGCACATTGTTTACCGTACGTTCGCGCTGACCTATGCGGAGTATGCCGGACGGAAGTAACACCGATACAGACCGAATTGATCGTAAAAGGGGTGCTGGCGAAGGCACCCCTTTTTTTTAGGGGTTTACGGTTTTATTTTTGCATTTCGAAATGAATTGTTTTCTGTAACCGGCTTCCATACGACATAAAAAAAGGGAACCCGAACGGGTTCCCTTTTTTGAACTGTACAGTAGAGAAAAGACTATTTGCCGCCGGTGGCAGCCGCGTGGGTCTTGATCTCCACTCTTTCTTCCAGGTTTTCATAGTAGTCGCGCAGGATTGCGACGACTTCTTCACGACCGAAATGGTCCGGAAGCTCTTTGCCTTCGGAAAGCATCTTGCGAAGCATGGTGCCGGAGAGCAGGACGCGGTCTTCCTTGCCGTGGGGGCAGGTTCTCAGAGAAGCCATGCCGTCGCATTTGTGGCAGTAGAAGGTCCAGTCGATCTTGAGCGGGACGCAGAGCAGGGCCTTGCCGGGCGCTGTTGGGGTCGGGATTTTGTCGAAGATGGTCTGGGCTTCGAACATGCCGTAAAAATCGCCGACACCGGCGTGGTCGCGGCCGATGATCATCCGGGAACAGCCGTAGTTCTGGCGGAAGACAGCGTGCAGAAGGCCTTCACGGGGGCCGGCGTAACGCATATCCAGCGGGTATCCGCCCTGAACAACGTTCTTTTCAACAAAGTTGTGTTTCACGAGCGCATCGATGCATTTTACACGGACGCTGGCCGGGATGTCGCCCGGTTTCAGGTTGCCCACCAGGGAGTGGATGTAGGCGCCGTCGCAGACTTCGATGGCGATTTTGCACAGATATTCGTGGGAGCGGTGCATGGGGTTTCTCAGCTGCAGGGCGGCCACGTCGCTCCAGCCCCTGTCTTCGAAAATCTTACGGGACTCGGCCGGGCGGTGATAGATGCCGGCGTATTTCTTGGGGTACTCCCCTTCGCTGAGCACTTTTACGGGGCCGGCCAGGTTGATGTCTCCCTGCGCCATTACCATCTGAACGCCGGGATGGTCTTCTTTGGCGATCTTCCAGAAGTCCGCCGGGGTCGGTGTGCCTTCGCCCATGAAGATTTTTTCGCACTCCCAGGTTTTGTCGGCTGCGGTCAATTCGAACTTCTCGGTGACCTTCATGGTGGCCATGATTTCTTTGCCTTCGGGGTCGTACAGGGCGATTTCATCGCCGGTTTTGATACCGGCGGCGTCTTCCTTGGAGGCATCCAGGGTAACCGGTACGGGCCAGAAAGTGCCGTCTGCCGTGAGGAATTTCTCACAGATGCTTTTCCAGTCCGCTTTGGTCATGAAACCGGTCAACGGGCTGAAGCCGCCGTTTCCGATCATGATCAGGTCGCCTTTTACACGAGGCGAAATGTTTACTTTTTTAAGGCCTTCGGCCCTTTTCTTTTCTGCAGCCAGTTCTGCACCTTCTAGCAGGCAGACGGTCAATCCTTTTCCACCATGAGGCTCTACGAGTTTTGCCATTTGTTCTTGTCTCCTTGTTAATTGATTATAGGTTGGTCGTTTTGTGCAACGACGGTTGGTTCTAACTAGTGTCCGTCCACAAACGGTAGATTTTGGTTCAGAGCAAGGCTTGAGCGATTTTGAAACCGCAGGCATAGTGCGCTATTCCGAGGATTTCGAAAGAGCGAAAACGCCGCTCTGGAACAAAAGATGCCATTTCTGGATGGGCACGCCCAGGTTGTCCCGGTGACCCTGGACAGAAGCCTTTTTTAGCACTCTTTAACCGCCGTCGCAAGGGGCGGGATATTACCTCATAATCTGAATATTAAACTTGAAAGAGTGATGCTCCTCCCGCAGAGCGGGAGGCATCCGGAAGCCCCCTCAAAGGGGGCTGACAAAACAATTGGAGCTTTGGATTGTATGGAAACGG
>CAZKYZ010000160.1:0-8163 GCA_964557055.1 uncultured Desulfobacterales bacterium | reverse complement strand
CCGGAAAAGAGCGGCGCATCACAGCCTGTTATGGACAGTTGTCTGTTTATCAATTCGAAGGTGTGGCTGGCGCCCTTCGACTTCGGTATCATGCAGGATATTCGCATGGAATTTTGCCCCTGCCCGGAAGAACCCGGCTTCCTGGAAATCCACGTGAAACTGATTCGCAGGTCCGGCGAGGCTACGACATGGGGCCGTATCAACAAAGTGTTTATGAACAACCTTAGAAAACAACTGCTTATATGGCGGTCTTTTGACGAAGATACCCATGACCAGTATAAAACTCTTTTACAGGAAGAAAGCACCCAAAAGGCCTAATGACAGCCGGATATTGTTATGAATACTGAAAACCAACCATCAGAACCACCTGAAATGGCGCAACCGGACCAGCAGGTCCGACCGACCCGTTTCCGGGCCGTCGCCATCGGATTGATCCTGGCGGTGGTCATATGTGCCGTAACACCGTTCAACAATGCCTACCGTTTTGCAACGCCGCTGGGCGGTGGACATTTCCCGCTAGCACCATTCTTCCTTCTGATCTGCCTGACCATTGCGGCGGCACTCGTCGGTAAATTGTTGCGCAGGAGCACCTGGCTCACCGGAAAGGAGCTCCTGGTCATCTGGGTGCTGATGATGCTGGTATCCGGTATTGCCTGGACAGGCCTTGTTCGCACTTTTTTTATCAACCTGACGGCACCACAATATTTCTCATCGATGGAAAACCAGTGGGAGGAGGTTCTGCAACCGCTGTTGCCAACGCCCCTCTATCCGCAGGATGAAGAAGCGATAAATCTTCTATATGACGGAATACCGGGCGGGCGCCAGATGGCGTGGCTGGAATTACTGGGCCGGGTACCGTGGAAACCCTGGATTCAACCCCTGATGGTGTGGGGGCTGTTTATTGTTTTCGCCTATACGATGATCATTTTTTTGGTAAACCTGCTCAGTCGGCAGTGGATTGACAATGAACGGGTCAATTTCCCGCTTCTGCAGGTTCCTTTGCTCATGGGGCAGGCCTATGACAAGGGCGCCCTATGGCACTTTTTTACAGATCGTTATCTCCTGGTCGGTTTACTGATTCCGGTTGCTCTGCACACACTCAACGGGCTCCATTTCTACTACCCGTCGGTCCCGAATATCCCCACCCTGATACTAACAGGCGCCTACTTCCCAAAGTACGGCCTCTTTGCAGCGTTCTATAAACTGAAAATCTATATTTACCCGGCTTTTATCGGGTTCGCCTTTTTGACCACCCGCCAGATATCCTTCTCTTTCTGGTTCTTTTTCTTCGCAGGGGCATTGGTAATCGGGTTATTAAACATGATGGGCTATAATATCCCGTCGGCGGCTCTCGGCGTCACCTTCGGACCGACGCTGTCTCACCCGGAGGAAACCCAGATGATTGGCGCATACCTGATTTTTTTTCTATTCCTCCTGTGGCTGGCCCGTTACCATATCATGGATGTCGTGAAACAGGCCTTCGGTTCGAAATCGGCGGAACCGGATCAAAACAGCTGGGTATCCATACCTTTATCTTTTTGGCTGTTTATCGCAGGCCTCGCGGGGGTTGTGGCCTGGTTCCGTTATTTCGGGTTGCCGCTGGCCGCCGGCATTCTCCTGGCCGGCGCCTTTCTGGTATTCATTATCGTGGCAGCCCGTGTTGTCGGGCAGGGCGGCATCGCTTACTTTACGCTGACCGCAGCTCCGATTGACGGGCTGCTGGCCTTTATCGGTCCTGGTTTTTTTACCAGTATCGGCATCGCGATTGCGGCAGTTGCCCAGAAAGTCCTGTTTGTCGACATGCGAGAGTCGATCATGCCTTCCGTCCTGCATGCCCGGCGGATGACGAGGGGCTACCAAAGTCGGAAGATGATTTTTGGCGCCATCCTGGTTGCGCTGTTGGCCGGTGTGATCGTCTCTGCCGTTGCCATGCTGGCACTCTGCTATAAGTTCGGAATACGCGAACTCTCGCTGGACTGGGCTACCCAAACGACCGTAGCGGTATATGAAAAAATTTATACCCTGGTCGAATCACCGGTAAGCACGGGAGACTGGGTCCGAATTTTCTCCATTACCGGAGCACTGGTGATGTTGGTGCTCGTTATCTGCTACCACCGGTTCCACTGGTGGCCCATCCACCCCATCGGGTATCTGACGGCCTACAGTTCCGGAATGAGAATTCTCTGGTTTAGTTTTCTGGTTGGATGGATATTCAATGCGCTTTGCATGCGCTATGGCGGGGTGCTGCTGTTTAAAAGATTGCGTCTGTTTTTCGTCGGCTTAATCATTGGCGATTTCCTCATGGGGGGAACCTGGGCCATCATCGGTCTTTTCAACCATGCGAGTTATCAGGTACTGCCGGCTTGACCCGAATGTTGCTTAAAACATGGCTGAGCGCATTTTAATACCGAGCCGCCGCTATCGAAAGGCGGCATAAATCGCCTGCGTGGACTGGATATGTACGAAGATAAAGAACTTCAAGAATACAGGGACCTGTTAAAAACTCCCGATCATTTCGAAGAGGGTTTCGATTGGAAAACGGTTATCGGGGCCATCTTCATCGGTTTCCTGATGATGCCGGGCAGTATGTATCTCCAGCTCGTCATCGGTACGGGCATCGGACCCGCCGCCCGCTGGGTAACCATTATTCTCTTTGCCGAAATTGCCAAACGCTCCTATAAGGAAATGAAACAGCAGGAAATTTTTCTGCTGTACTATATGGCCGGAGCGGCCCTGGCCTCCCCGTTCCAGGGCCTGCTATGGAACCAGTATCTGGTGCAATCGGATGCTGCCAAAATGCTCGGCCTGACGGAATACATCCCGACCTGGATAGCCCCCGGGATCGAATCCATGTCTCTGGTGGAAAGAACTTTTTTTCACCGGGACTGGATGATACCGATCCTTTTGCTGGTAGGTGCCCAGATCATTCAGCGTATCGACCAGTTCGGCCTTGGGTATGCGCTGTTCCGGATCACCTCGGACGTGGAAAAACTGCCCTTTCCCATGGCACCGGTAGGGGCGCTGGGAACCATGGCTCTTGCCGAATCAACGGAGGAAAAACAGAAGAGCTGGAAATGGCGTGTCTTTTCTATCGGCGGTGTGATCGGTCTGGCTTTTGGGGCCGTATACGTCCTGCTGCCAACTGTTTCCGGCCTGCTGTTCACGCAGCCGATCCAGCTCATTCCGATTCCCTGGGTGGAATTGACACGGCACACCGAAGCCGTCCTGCCGGCTGTAGCCACCGGAATCCAGCTTGATCTTGGGCTGGTATTCATCGGCATGGTACTGCCGTTCTGGGCTGTTATCGGTGGGCTGATCGGGCTGATCATTACTGTTGTCGCCAACCCCATTCTCTATGAACACGGAATCCTGCAGCGCTGGCATCTCGGAATGGGAACGGTGGATACGGTTTTCGCCAACAGTTTTGATTTCTACATGAGTTTCGGTATTGGACTGGGGCTTGCCATTGCGGTCATCGGGATCTGGCACGTAGCGCGGTCATTCGGAAAAGCAAACAGCGGTCAGCGGGGCAGTCTCAAGGATCTGTTCAACCCGCCCGCCGGGAGAGGCGATTTCAACTTCTGGATTTCCATCGGCATCTATGTGTTTTCCACGCTGGCATACGTGGGCCTGTGCCTGCTGCTCGTCCCGAATTTTCCCTGGATTTTCTTTCTCCTCTACGGGTTTATCTACACCCCCATTATCTCTTACATAACGGCACGCATGGAAGGCATTGCAGGACAATTTGTGAGCCTCCCCCTTGTCCGTGAAGCCAGTTTCATCGCCGGCTCCAAATTCTTCGGATACCAGGGAATCGAAATCTGGTACGCACCGATTCCCATCCATAACTACGGCGCCGCAACGGTGAATTTTCGCGAGATTGAGCTGACCGGCACCAGTATCCGTGGAATTATCAAGGCCGAATTCGTTGTCTTTCCGGTGGTGATGATCGCCAGCCTGCTCTTTTCACAGTTTATCTGGAGATTGGCGCCGATCCCGTCATCGAGCTATCCGTACGCCCAGGAACTGTGGCACCTGCAGGCGCTGAACACGCTCCTCATGCAGACCTCCACGCTGGAGGGCAATTCTCTTTTTTACCAGGCGCTGAACGGGGCTTATGTACTTTCGGGACTCGGATTTGGTGTGATCACCTATTTTATCCTGACCCTTTTCGGGCTTCCGATTTTACTGATATACGGCGTTGTCCGCGGGCTGGGCCAAAGCACCCCTCATGGGCTCATCCTGGAGGTTGTGGGTGCCCTCCTGGGACGCTTTTTCTTTTTAAAACGATATGGTAAGATGTGGCGTCAATATGCACCGGTTCTGCTGGCTGGATTTTCGTGCGGAATGGGCTTGACCGGAATGTTCGCAATGGGATTTGCCCTGATTCTGAAATCACTGGGCAGACTGGCCTACTAGCCTGCGGGTCCAACATTAATGGCAACCTAACGCTATAGAGGTATACCGAAAATGAAGAAAACCACATGTTTTTTTTTCGCCGTTCTGATCCTGCTGCCGGGCCTTTGCCGGGCGGACGAAGCGCCACATGAAATCGCCGGTTTCGTCCTGGGTACGGATATCGCCGCATTCCAGCATCAGCTCAACCAAAAAACCAAAATGCCCATACGCTTTGCTGAGTACATCCATGAAGTCGAAATCCTGCCGGTCAAAGGATTCAAAAGCGGCTTAGTCAGTTATGGAACCTGCCGGACCCCGGGCCGTATCCTCCGGATCAAACTGAAGTTTGTCAATGATTCCAGCACTTTTTATAAAAAATTGTTAGAGCGCTATGAAAAACGCTTTGGTGAACCGGACGACTGGAAGGGGGACCCTTTCCATGTGGTCATCAGCTGGAAGTGGTCATTTACGGATTCCCAGGGAAACCGCATCAGTATGGTTTTGCAGCACAACGTAAAAGATACCGATGAGAAAATCGGAAACACCCTCAAGCTGACCATGCATGAAGCCATTGAAGATGAGCGGCTGTGCTTTATAAAACAGAATCCGGACTACCGTTCCGGGAGTGGTGCCGTGGACAGTAAGGATACCGACAGCGTTGACGCAAACTCGGATATCTATATCCCCAAATAGACGAGGCAGCCATTCCCGATCAAAAAAAGCTGAAAACCATTGCCTGGAACGGCATCCGCTTCCAGGTTCCGGATTCGTGGGAACTGGGCCAGATCGACCGTTGTCATCTGCTGCTGCTTGCGCGATCACATCCGGTTATGGAAATAAAATGGTCGTCGACCCGCAAAAGGTTCTCCCACCATAGCCAATTCCAGCGACTGGCCCAACAATACAAACGTAAACTGAAAACCCCCCTAACGCCGATGCCCGTACCGCCCGGCTGGACGCCGCATTTGCAGGGTTGGGAACATTCGGGGTTTCGCTGGGAAAAAAACGCCGATAGAGGGTACGGTCTGCTCTTGTCGCGCCGGGAGGGGCAGCATACCGTCCTCGTCCAGTTCTTCGCGGAGCCTCCCCGTTTCGAGCGTCTTGTTGAAACCGTATTGGCTTCTTTGCGATATTGCCGGGATGGGGAACCGCTTGAATGGCAATTGTTTGATATCCGCGCAACCACACCGGCCGATTTTCAGCTGACACAGCACCGCTTTGATGCGGGCGCATTCCGGCTGGTATTCCAGAAAAAAAAGCGGGCGCACCTTACCTTAAACCGCTGGGGCCCTGCGGATATTATTCCGGACCGAAAGAGAATCGAGGAGTTTGCTTCCCGGATATACGGAATATCCGCTGCGGAAGGGCAGTATCGGGCCTGCGTAAAACACGCGCATTGCGTGGACTGGGTCTCCCGGTACAATCACCGGGGCGGTGGCTGGGCTTTTTTCGGCAGGGTCCGTATCATGCGGTTTTGTGTCTGGTCGTTGCCGGAAAAAAACCGTCTTATGGCTGCCAGCATCCACTCCAAGACAGGCGTATCGGACGAATGGTTTGAAAAAATTTGTGACAACTATGCGGCTATTTAAAAAAAAGAAGCATCAAGATTCACCGACAAAGCAGCAATCGCTGGAATGTGTGCCTTATAAAAACGCAGATGTAACGGAAAACCGCAATCTGGATGGAAAAGTAATCCTCGTTTATCCCGTAAAAGTGAAACCGATGTTCACCCGGATCGCACGAACCCTGGGTGGTCCTGCGGATGGCATCACTCAGCGGAAACTGCAGTTGGATACGCTGGGGACCTCCGTCTGGGAGCTGCTTGATGGGCGCAGGTCCGTAAACGATGTCATCCGGCAATTTGCCAGGACGCATGCCGTCCACACGAAGGAAGCAGAGGTTTCGGTTACCCGATTTTTATATGAACTGGGCAAACGCGGCTTGATCGGTCTGGGCTAGCCCCACTATTTAAAACCCGGTCAAAACGCTTTCAAAGCCTCGTCCAACGATGCAACGATGGGTAGAAAAGTATCGAATCCGGCAATCTCAAACACTTCCCGGACATAATCTTTTAGATTACAGAGTATGATCTTCCCCTGAGTTTGCCTCAGTTTTTTGGCCGCCTTGTTCAGTACCCGCAACCCGGCGCTGGAAATGTAGTCCAGATTTTCAAAATCGACGATGATCTTGTCGATTCCATTGTCAATGGCGCCGATTATCTTTTCCTCGAAGGCGAGTGAGGTTTTGGAATCCAGCCGGCCGGCAAGTTTAAAAATCTGAACATCGTTTTCCTGTTTTTCGGTAATCTCCATAATTATCCTTTCTCCGATTGATTCTTTTTCGGCATTTTTCTTTTCCGTAACGTTATGATATTCCGGTTGCCCGCCCGTTGGTACTCCATTTCATCCATCATGCTGCGGCACAAATGGATTCCGAGACCACCCACCGGGGATTTCTCCACGGGCAGATTCAGGTCCGGCATTTTGCAGAAAAGCGGGTTAAAGGGGGCTCCGTCATCTTCCAACGTAATGGATATTGTATCGGCATCATAAACCAGTGAAACCCGAACACGGTGTTCCCGCTTGTCTGAAAAGCCGTATGATACAATATTGGTGAACAGTTCGTCCATGGCGAGGTTGATTTCAAACAGGCAGCGGTCATCCATTCCGATCAAACGGCTGAACGCTTCCAGTTTCTCCGCCAACGTATCCAGTTCGGACAGATCGTTTTTTAATTCGAATTCAATTTTATTCGGTTTCATACGCTATGCGCCAACGTTCGTTATGGATGTCCTGCTGCGATCCGGACATCCGCCGATGAACACCTTATAACAAACTGACCCCCGCCTTTTCAATGCACTGCCGGCATACATTTTTGTGGTCGGCAAGCAGTCTTTCTTCCCACTTCCTGATGTTGATGGCCAGTCCTTTCATAATCACCGGGATCAGGGCTGGGTTCTGTTCAAGTGCTTTGGAAAATTTATCCTTGGCAATGACAAGGCAATGAACATCCGTGAGGGCATTCAGGGTGAACAGCCAGGGCATGTCCGCCAGCAGGGAAAGCCCCCCCAGAAAAGCTTCCGCCCCCACCTCCCGCACCTTCAGTTTGTCTGTTCCATCCTCGTGAATGATCTCCGCTCTCCCGCTGAGGATATAGATAGCCTGCCCATCGGTATCCCCCTGGTTGAAAATGGCATCACCCTGTTTGAATACTTCCTGGGTGCACAGATATGCCAGAACCTTATTGGTTTCCAACGGAAGCTGTGAAAAAAATGGAATCTGTCTCAGGATTTCCAAGTGGTCCTGAAAACCACAGGTCACGCAGTCTTTAGTTTTTCCCGAATTCGAGTTCATACAGCATCCCTTTCTTTTCAATTAGTTCGTCATAGGCACCCATCTCGACAAGCTTGCCGGCTTTCATTACCGCCACGCGGTCATAACTCTTCAGCAGATCAAGGCGATGGATAACCGCGATTACCGTGGTATTTCCTTTCCAGCGCTTGTCCAGCAAGCTTTGAATTCTAGCCTGCGACTTGTTGTCCAGAGCCGATGTGGCCTCATCCATGATCATTATTTTGGGCTTTTTCAGAAAAACCCGGGCGATGGCCAGCTTCTGGCGCTGGCCGCCGGAAAGTTTATCTCCCTTCGATCCCACATTGAACTGCATCCCGGCTTCAATGACGGCTTCGAAAACATCTTCTTCAATTAACAGCTGATTGATATTCTGGCTGATGCGTTCCAGTATTTTGGGATTGCTCGTCTTGGT
>CAZKYZ010000159.1:0-8179 GCA_964557055.1 uncultured Desulfobacterales bacterium | reverse complement strand
GAGCCGGGATCGCACCGTTTTTAAGGGTAAACTCGTGCACCAGTGTGTTGATTTCCTCGGTAACCATACCCGGGTGAAGTTTTTCGGCCACCATCTCGATCGTTTCGATCACGAGCCGTCCGGCTTTACGGATACCTTCAATCGCCCGATCGTCTTTCAGTCGAATTTGATACTTACGGGCGTATAGCCGGCGTATATCCGGCGATTTCATGCGGGAACCGGATAAACAGCACTTTTTATATTTCTTGCCGCTCCCGCAGGGACAGAGATCGTTGCGACCGGTATTTGCGTAGAGCTGAATCGGATCTATGTTCATTCAACCACCAGAATCTTACCCGTCGAACAGGTGCAGGTAATGCCGCCGTCCAATGCTTTTATTTTTACCATTTTCAAGGTTTGCCGAGATTGATATAAATAGGCGGACCTACTTGGTTACGGGAGATCCGCCGACGCCCCAATTGCAGTCTGTTAGGTTTAGAGAAATGAAAGAGCACTGTCAAGCGGCAATCCGGAAATCGGCAAAAAACCTGATGGGAAATTGTGAAAATTGTTGCATTCATCTACTCTGGCAGATAGTATATCTGATTTCAGGAAAGATGGCCCGGCAGGTTTTTTAAACGGATCGGCTACGGATCGTAACAGATGCATTATGAAGGAAATATAATCAGGCCGCCCAGCGAGGCGAACAGTATTCTGCTCCAGGTCACGGTGGGGTGTTCCCACAACAAATGCACTTTTTGCGGAGCCTACAAAGGCGAACGTTTTCGCATCAAACCGGATGAGATCATCTTTGAGGACATTCGTTTTGCATCGGAATACTGCCGGCGCCAACGGCGTCTTTTTTTATGTGACGGAGACGCCCTGATCATACCCCAAAAACGACTTGTCCGGATCCTTGCCGAAATCCAGTCCCGGCTGCCCTGGGTAACGCGGGTCGGCGTTTATGCCAATGCCAAAAGTATCAAAATGAAATCGGCAGAAGAACTTCAAGAACTGCATTCCCTTGGGCTTGGAATCGCCTATATGGGTCTGGAGAGCGGTGATGATGTAACCTTGAAAAAGATCCACAAAGGGACTACGGCCGCGTCCATGGTGTCCATGGGTAAAAAAGCCCGTCAGGCCGGAATCAAACTTTCCGTTACTGTTTTGCTCGGTGTCGCGGGTGTGGAACGAAGCCGTATTCATGCCGAGGAAACCGGAAGGGTTCTTTCGGCAATCGACCCGGAGTATGTCGGCGCACTCAGTCTGATGCTGATACCGGGGACACCCATGTATGACGCTTACACGGCCGGCTGTTTCGAGCTGCCGAAACCGGCTGAAATGCTGCGTGAACTGCGGAGCATGTTCGAAGCAACCAACCTGACCGGGGGGCTGTTTCATGCAAATCATGCCTCCAACTATTTACCCATAAGAGCACGGTTGCCGAAGGATAGAGAAGCTATTCTATGTTTAATCGACTCCGCTTTGAACGGTGAAGTTGCGTTGAAACCGGAAGCCATGCGGGGCCTGTAGTCCGCATTAATAGTTAGGAGAGGTAATGCTATGAACAAAGGTTTACCGTTTGAAAAAATTGATCAGTTAGGCGTAACCACTTTACGGACATTGTCCATGGATGCAATCCAGAAATCCAACTCGGGCCACCCGGGAGCACCCATGGGGCTGGCTCCTGCGGCCTACGTCCTCTGGAATCGAATACTGAAGCACAATCCTGCCGATGCCGGGTGGTGCGATCGCGACCGGTTTGTTCTGTCGGGTGGCCACGCTTCCATGCTGCTGTATAGCTTGCTGCACCTGAGCGGATACGATCTGCCCATGGAGGAGATCCGCAATTTTCGCCAGTGGGGCAGTCGTACTCCCGGACACCCGGAATATAGACACACACAAGGTGTTGAAGTGACCACCGGTCCGTTGGGACAGGGAATAGCCAATGCCGTCGGGATGGCCATGACGGAAAGACACCTGGCGGCATGCTTTAACCGAAGCAGCGACACGATCGTCGACCATTATACCTACGTCATGTGCGGAGATGGGGATATGATGGAAGGTGTTTCTTCGGAAGCAGCTTCCCTGGCCGGCCATCTGGGCCTGGGACGGTTGATCTGTATTTATGACGACAACAAAATCACGATCGAAGGTAAAACGGATATCGCTTTTACCGAAAATGTGGCTGACCGGTTTGTCGCATACGGCTGGCACATTTTACGAGTTGAGGACGGCAATGATCTGGAAGCCATTCAAGAGGCAATCTTGATGGCCAAAGATGAAAATGAAAAACCGTCTCTCATTTTGCTTCGAACGCATATTGCCTATGGGAGCCCCCATAAACAAGATACGCCTGGTGCCCATGGGGAGCCCTTAGGTGCGGATGAAGTGCGTTTGACCAAGGAGTTTTACGGATGGCCGCCGGACAAAGAATTTTATGTGCCCGAAGAAGTGTACACGCATTTTGAAGAGCGAAAACAGGCCGGGATGAAAATGCAGAAAGTGTGGGATTCCGTTTTTGATACTTACAGCGTGAAGCATCCGGAACGCGCACAAGAATGGACACGGATTCAAAACGGGTTGTTCCCCGAGAATTGGAACTCCGGCATGCCGGACTTTTCCGACCCGCTGGCGACCCGGGCGTCCTCCGGAATTTCATTGAACCATTTTGCCGGCAAAATTCCGGAACTGATTGGTGGATCTGCCGATCTGGCGCCATCCACCAAAACAATAATCAACGCCTCCGGAGATTTTCAGAAAGGGGCCTACGAAAATCGTAACATCCGTTTTGGTGTGCGCGAACATGCAATGGGTGCCATTCTGAACGGGATGGCCGTTCACGGAGGTGTGCGGCCGTACGGGGGCACATTTCTTGTTTTTGCCGATTATCTAAGGCCTTCCATCCGACTTGCCGCTTTTATGCAGCTGTCGGTTATCTACGTGTTTACCCATGACAGTGTCGCCGTGGGCGAAGATGGACCCACCCACCAGCCGGTGGAACACTTGATGGCCCTCCGGGCTATCGCGGGGCTCACAGTCATTCGGCCTGCTGACGCTTTGGAAACATTTGCCGCCTGGCAGGAGGCCCTTGTTTCCAAGGGACCGGTGGCGCTGATTCTCAGCCGGCAGAAGTTGCCTGCGCTGCCTTCCGGCGGCAATAACGACATCAGGATGCTGCGGCACGGCGCCTACATCCAGCGGGACTGTCCGGGGACGCCGGATATCCTGATTCTGGCATCCGGATCAGAAGTGCCTCTGGCGCTGGAAGCCGCCGCAGAACTCAGTGCGGACAATATTGCCGTACGGGTGGTCTCCATGCCGAGTTGGGAACTGTTTGAAAAAGAATCATTAGATTATCAGCATTCGGTTATTCCGCCGGATATCAAAAATCGGCTGGCGGTTGAAGCCGGGTCGCCCATGGGTTGGGAGCATTATACAGGGGATGCCGGTGCCATTATCGGGATTTCCGGATATGGTGCGTCCGCGCCTGGTGGAACCGTTATGGCAGAATACGGTTTTACCGCGGGCAAGCTGGCGGACACTGCCCGCCGACTGATAAAGCGGAATCAGGTTTGACCCCGTGTCAGCCATAAAAAAAGGGCAGCCGGGGGAACAAAAACCCGGCAGCGGCCGGATGAACATAAAATGAAAGATATTGAGAGAGGAATAAGATGCTCAGTTTGATGCGGAAACAGGCTGGAACCTGGATGATAAAAGTGGTTCTGGGTGCGATAGTGGTGGTTTTTGCTTTCTGGGGGGTTGGCAGTTATACCGAGAGAAAGTCTAACCAGGTTGCTGCTGTTAACGGTGAGATGATTACCCAGAGCGAGTATCAAAAAGTCTATAATACATTGCTCGAGCGGATGCAGCAACAGTTCGGAAACGCTCTGAATGAAGAAATGTTGGAAATGCTTCAATTGAAAAGTCAGGCCGTAAACCAACTCGTAGATACCAAGGTATTGGTTCAGGAAGCAAAGAAACTCAATTTTACGGTCAGCGACGAAGAGCTTTCGACAGCAATCAAGAATATAGCGGCATTTCAGACTGATGGAAGATTTGACAACCGCAGGTACGAGTTTCTGCTGAACAATAATCGGATGACCCCGGAGGAGTTTGAAATTGTTCAGCGGGAAGTGATGCTGATCGGAAAGTTGAGAAATTTTGTTACGGAATCCGCGAAAGTATCCGACGCCGAAGTCCGGGAGTGGTTTGATTGGATCAACACAGCCTGCAAAATCGATTTTGCTGTATTTGAGCCCAGCCGGTATACGGACATCAAACCATCGGCGGAAGATACGGAAAAATATTATCAAGACCAGAAAGACTCCTTTCGAACAGAACCGATGGTGCGTTTGCGCTATGTAAAATTCGATACCAACGCTTATATGGAACAAGGAGAAATTGGTGATGATGTCGTTCGCGAATTTTATGAGGAGAATTTAGGTAACTATCAAGTCGTAGAATCCGTAGAAGCGCGACATATTCTGTTCCGTGTTGAAGAAGGGGCAGCACCGGAGATTGAGGAGGAAGCCAGAAAAAAGGCTGCTGAAATTTCACAAAAAGCCCAAGACGGAGAAGACTTTGCCGAACTCGCCAAAACTTTTTCAGAAGGTCCTACTGCTGGAGCCGGCGGATACCTGGGTAAACTTACCCGCAACAGAATGGTAAAGCCGTTCGAGGAAAAGGCTTTTTCCATGAGTGCCGGTGAAATCAGCGAACCGGTTAGAACCCCGTTCGGATGGCATATCATCAAAGTTGAGAAAGTGAACCCCGCCCGCGTTCGCGCTCTGGAAGAAGTGTCCGCTGAAATTCGTACCATGCTCAAACAGTCGGAAGCGAGCACATTTGCCGCCGACAGCGCAGAAGATTTTTTTGATTCCGTATTTGAGCCGGTCGATTTCAGTCTGACTGCCAAGGAAAAAGGGATCCCAATTGTGGAAGCAACAATTACCACCGCCGGTACGGATGAAACGGGTATCGAGGTTTTGCCAGCCGAATTAGCAAAATCCGTTTTCGAACTTCAGGAAGAGGACATTAGTGAAATTCAGGAAATCGGAGATGCCTATTATATCGTCCATCTGCAGGAAAAAATTCCGGGGGCAATACCGGAATTCAGCGTGGTTTCCGCGGAAGTGACCGAAAAACTGGCCGCCGAACGCCGGGAAGAACATGCCCGGGAATTGGCGGTGGTTTTTTTACAATCCCTGGAAGGCGGAAACAGTTTCGACAGTGAATCGGAGAAAGCCGGGATAAAAGTTAACACCTCCGGAGACTTTAAAAGAAACGAGGCGATTCCGGATATCGGGAACGCCCCCCCGGTGGCCAAGGCCGCTTTCGAATTAAAAAATATTGGTGATGTTGCAAAAGAGGTATTAAATGGCCCTCAGGGTTACTATGTTGTTCGACTGGCGGGACGTGTCCTTCCGGAAGGATCGGAATTCGAGAAACAGAAAGAAGCTCTTGGTCGGCAGCTTTTGGAGCAGAAGAAAACCAAGTTGTTTCAGGAGTGGCTTGTAAACGCCCGCGATAACAGCGAGATCCTGGTTGAGAAAGAATTTTCCCGGGATTCGATATAAGGCCCCGGAAAAATAAATGACCCGGTATTGCGAGGTGTTTTGGTTCGGGTACAAGGCTTGCCGTGGTTTCATATCGGTCCATGGGGCCATTGGCGTAGAGCCCCCGCCGGATTAAAAGTGGGCAAGATGGTGCAATTTGTTTTTTAGCGGCCCCAGGGGCCAAGTGAAAACGACAGCCCCATTAACGGGGTGTTTTGCTGTGGGCAGGGCCCCATAACCATGACATCGGATCAGGGAGGTGTTGGATGGAGAAAAAAAAGAAGGTGGTTAAAACCCGGCGTAAACACTCGGTGAAAAAATGCCCCGAGTGTTTCCAGTATCTCCCCCTGAATGTTAAAAAGTGTTCTTATTGTAAAACAAAACTTGGAGACGTTGACCCCAAAACCGGACTCGCCAAAAGAACAGTGGACTGGAAGGCGTATGGCATGTGCCTTATTTCTTTCGTCGCGCTGGGTTTTTTTATCTGGTGGGTTTTTTATAGAGTACCGTAGGCGCCTGGGCGCCATAACCGACTGCCCGTACGGTTCCATGGGGCTGTCGAGGCCATCGTTTCCGGCCGGCAGCGGAAGGTGCTCAGCGGGATATCATTGCTCTCATCATGTCCCCAGAATTTTCGGCATAGTCTGCGATGGAGCCGATTACTTCAACCAGCCGAATCATGTGAAATATCGTAACCGGATCGGCATTCATATTGATTATCTGACGTTTTAGCGCATCTTCCACCTTGTCCGCTTCATGCTCCTCCCGCCGAATATTTCGAATGATATCTTTGACGATCACGCGCTGTTTTTCGGAGAACGAATTGAAATATTTACGGGCTTCAGTTACCATTTTGCTCAATTCTTCAACGGGTCCCACGACAGCTTCGATCAGGAGAAAAAAATTTTTTTCCAGTTCTTCGGGAATACCCGGTTCACTGCGGTAGGAGATCCATTCCAGAGCTTCTTCCATGGCATCAAGAACGTGATCCTGCTCCCGAATATAACGAAACAGTTGGAATTTGTCGACTGCCATCATGGTTCCTTTGGGAAGGTGCCCCCTTATTCTTCGTTTGATTGCATCCGCTTCGGATTCCAGGGTGACCACATCTTTATGGTATTCCTCATAGGCCTCACATTGTTTTGAGGCATAGCATTCCATGGCCTTCTGAAAGGCCCCGGCACACTCTTTTACCTTTTCGGCATGCTCCTGAACGCCTTCAAATGGTGAATTGATAAAGATCGATAAAAACGGTATGCGCATAACAGACTCCTTTATCGAAAAATAATGAACAGTTTGAATAGAAGCATGCTGGTGACGGCTGCTGCCGGAACCGTCAAAACCCAGTATATCATAATCTTGATGACAATTCGAAAATTAACCGCCTCAAGCCCCCGCGCGAGGCCAACCCCCATAACCCCGCCAACGGCAGCATGTGTCGTTGATACAGGCAGGCCCAGCTTGGAAGCGACCAGCACCGTAGTGGCTGCCGCGAAGTCCACTGCAAATCCGCGCGTGTTGCTGAGGGTTGTTATTTTACGGCCAATCGTATCCATTACGCGGTGGCCGGCCATGGCAATACCGGCAGCAATTCCGACTCCCCCGAAAAGGAGCAGAAACGCGGGTACCGGTACCTCAACCCCCACAGCCCCGGTTTTGGCCAGAAAATATATAACCGCCAGGGGTCCTATGGCATTGGCTACGTCATTGGCTCCCTGAGCCAAAGCAACATAGCAGGACGTCCCGATTTGAATTTTTCGAAATATTTCTTCGGCCCCGTTGTCTTCATGGGGCTGGACAAATTTCGCCAGCAGTATTCGGCCGAGCAGCCCTCCTGCCAAAGCGATGCAGAGGGCAATTAATGCGGCCAACGGCATATCGACGGACATTTTTTTCCCCAACGGTGTTTTAAACAGAAAAGAAAGGACAATGATAAAAAGGGTAAGCCCCACAAACACCGGCGACAGTCGAAGCGCTTTTTTGAAGGAGGTTTGCCCGATCAGAACTGTTCGTACAATGATTTTGAACATGACAAAGGAAATAATCAGGCTGAACACCGGTGAAACAACCCAACTCAGAACAACCGCTCCCAGTTTTGCCCAGTTGATTACCGAAAAACCACCCGCCACGACGCCAAATCCGATCATGGCCCCCACGATAGCGTGGGTAGTGGACACCGGCAACGATTTCCAAGTGGCGAAGTTTACCCACAGGGCGGCGGCCAGAAGTGCTGAAAAAGCGCCGATTAAAGCAAGTTGGGGGTCTGCCAGAATCTCGGTAGAAACGATACCGTTGCGGATAGTATCGGTTACATGAGAGCCAAGAAAAGTTGCACCAACAATATTCAGGATGCCGGCTATGAAAACAGCTTGCCGAATCGTGATTGCTTTAGCACCGACGGCTGATGCCATTGAATTGGCAACATCATTGGCGCCAATATTCCACGCCATGTAAAACCCCACAACAAATCCGGCAAGCAGAATGCCAACTTCTAACGTCATCTGGCTCCTTATCTTCGGGATTGCAGCGAGATACCATACCGGTCAATGGGGGTCAATAGAAAATTCGGCGCGGACAGCGGCCCCGGCAGCACTGGTTTGACAGGCGGTTGAGAAACAGCAACACGATCGATGCGGCGTTAA